>CBDTUG010000187.1:0-4812 GCA_965363555.1 uncultured Thermoanaerobaculia bacterium | reverse complement strand
CAGGAGTGCAATGAAGACTGCACGATGGCTCATGCACGAATAATACCTGGTTTCGGAATGCTTGTGGGTTATTTCGCCGGTGATCAAAGAATAGAGAAAGCCTGGTACTCAGAAGGATTCTGGATATTTGTAACCGCAGGCAGTTAGTTTGACAATGAACTGAATGAGGGATATCGTTTGACTTGGAATTTGAGGTTTTGAGCAAGTATCATTTTTTCATTGGGCTCTTGGTGGCTGCTTTCATCCTTCCGCACTCGGTCGGGTTGGGCGGCGCCCCTGGTTGCCTGATGGGCGAGGGCGGAGGGGACCACGCGTGTTGTTCGGCGCAGTCCGAACCCACTCCGGTGTCGTGCTGCTCCGATGAAACGGCGCCAGTAGCTGTTCCGGGAATGTGTACCTGCTCGCACGCACCCGAGTCTCCCTCTGGACTCCTCCCTGCGGTGTCATCTGGATTCTCCCAGCCTCTTGAGGGAAATACTGTGGTCGGCATAGCAGGTGAGCTTGATTCAGTCTGCATCGGTCGGGCCGCAGACGATTCGCGTCGAAGTCCACCAGGAACGCCCATCCCCGTCTTTCTCCTCGGTTGTGCCTTCCTGATCTGATCCTCCCGACAATCGAATTTTCTGTGCCCGACCAGACGGTCGAGGTGCGGTCTTATGTCGATCGGGAAGGAAAAGAAATGAAAATTTTGAGAGTTTGTGCTGCTTCTGTGGTGCTGTTTTGCGCCGCTCCGACAGGCGCCATTGATGACATATCGGGACCGGTCGCGGGGCTTGTCAAGGCTCTGTCAGACCAGGATCTTCAGCGCCTGGTCAATGAGGTGCTGGTCCGAAATCCAAGGGTGGCGGTAGCCTCGGCCGAGGCTCGAGCCGCGGCATTCAGGGCGCCACGTCTGCGAAGCCTTTCGGATCCGACGGTGGGCCTGACGTGGTTCCTGCTCAGTCCGCAGACCCGCGTCGGTCCTCAGAGAGCGACCCTCAGCGTGGCTCAGCGTCTGCCCTGGTTCGGGAACCTCGATCTTGAGGAGCAGGCGGCGGTGCTGGATGCGGTCGTGGCCGAGGGCCGGGTCGAGGGCTTCAAATTGGCCCTGGTCACCGACGTGCGAGAGCTCTACGGGGAGTTGCTGTACGAAGATAGCGAGGAGAGCCTCATTCAGCAGGAGCGGGAAGCCCTGGAGCGCTACGAAGAGCTGGCCCGGGCACGATACGAAACCGGTGCCGGGTTAGCTCAGGAGGTCGTCAAACTCCAGGCCGAGATTGGCATGACCGAGGCGCGTCGGCTCAAACTGGACCAAAATCGGGCCCAGTTGATTGCTGCAATCAACATCCTCCGAGATCTCCCCGGAGATACCCCGGTCCTGCGCGGCCCCGGGGAGTCTCCTTATGCAGGACCCCTCGATCGGGACTCTTTGAGGTCGCGGGCCCGAGCGGCGAGGCCCGAGGTGGGAAGTGCAGATGTCGATATCGAGGCTGCTGAGATGCGGATCCAGTTGGCCGATCGACGATCCTATCCCGCTCTGACCATTGGCCTGACCTATGGCTGGGTCGATCGAAGGGACGATGCTGCTGGGCGACTCATCCCTCCCGAGGGCAATGGAGACGACATCCTGGGGCTCAGCGTCGGAACGACCGTTCCCCTGTGGAACGAGGCCAATGCCGCAGGGACAGACGAGGCAGTCGAGCGCCGAATGGCATCTTACGAAAGGAAAAGGGTGATTCTGGCGGACATTGAGGGTGGACTTGGCGATTACCTGCGACGTATTGAACTGCTCAGAGAACAAGTGGGCCTCTTCGAAAACACGCTGATGGTCCAGGCGGAAGAGAGCCTTCGTTTGGCTGAAGCGGCCTACGCATCCGGGACGGTAGGCGCCCTTGATCTTCTCGATTCGGAGAGCACGCTTTTCGGAATTCGACGTGGGGCCGAAAGGGCACGAACCGATTTGACCTTGACGCTGGCCCGGCTGGAAGGCGTGATCGCTGGGCCGCTGGCGACTCCAGGTCACACTGCTTCGAATAAACCGAGCAATAACTCAGGCCTCATGTCTCAAGTCTCCGGCTGCAGGTCTCAGGCCTCAGGTCTCAGGGTTCAGGTCGAGGAACGTGGTGTGTTTCCTGAAACCTGTGATGGCAACACTGGTGTCGCAACCCGGAGGGTCGGTCGGGACCCTCTTGGTCCCGGCGTCACCGGATTTGGAGGCTGAGATGAAATTTTCTGAGTATGACGAGCAACCGAGCGCCGGCAGGGCGTCAGGGAAAATCGTCCGGGCCGTGCTCTGGATGGCGGTCGGAGCGGTGGTCACAGTGGCGATTTTGTCTGTGATCGGAGTGCCGCTGTTTCCCGGTGAGGGCGATCAACAGGTTGACGAGGTCCAGCTGTGGACGTGCGGTATGCATCCCGAAGTCCTCCAGGAGGAGCCGGGAATTTGCCCCATCTGCCACATGGATTTGACGCCGCTGCAAACTCATGGCGCCGGTTCTTCAATGACAGGCCACGAGGGGCACGATCATAGTTCCGAAGAGCTTTGGACCTGTCCTATGCACCCGGACATTGTCGAGCAGGAACCGGGCTCGTGCCCCATCTGCGGCATGGATCTGGTGCCCGCGACAGACCAGCCGCCCGCCGGATCTGAAACCGCTGATCATATGAGCGACACCGATGAGACAACGGTGACGATCAATCCAGTGGTCGTGCAAAACATGAACGTTCGTACGGAGCCGGTCCAGCGGCGTGACCTCGGCCGTTCAATCCGCACCGTCGGCCACCTGGACTACGACCAGGAGCGAATGGTTTCGGTGACCACTCGGTACGAAGGCTTTGTCGAAAAGGTGTTTGTCGCTTCCGTGGGTCAGCCGGTTGCTGAAGGTGATCCACTCTTCGAGGTTTGGTCTCCCGAACTCGTGCAGACCCAGCAGGAGTTGCTGTCGGCGGTCCGGTACGCGCGCCGGATGGCTGGCGCGGACCCTGAGATACGGCGTCGCGCCGAGTCTCTTGCGTCCTCGGCTCGCCAGCGATTGTCGTATTGGGACATCACAGACGATCAGGTGGCCGAAATCGAGGCCAGTGGCGAGGTCCTGAGGACTCTTAACGTCGTGTCTCCGATCGGCGGGGTCATCATGAAACGAATGCATGGACTCGAGGGCATGGCTATCCGCCCGGGAATGGAAGCCCTGCACGTGGCCGATCTTTCGTCTCTCTGGCTGACCGTTGAGGTCTACGAGGGTCAACTGCCCTGGCTCGGCAGGGGATCGACTGCGGATATTTCTTTTGACTATTTCCCGGGCGAGCGGTTCACAGGGAGGGTTCGATATATCGAGCCCGAGGTGTCTCCAAAAACCCGCTCGGTCAAGCTCACCATCGATGTGCCCAACCGTGACGGACGATTGAGGGTCGGTATGTACGCAACCGTGACCTTCAAGCCTGTGGTCGCGCGTGATGCTGTGGTCGTTCCTGCCCAGGCGGTGATTCGATCGGGCGTGCGGGACGTTGTGGTAGTCGCGCTTGGTGAGGGCCGGTTCGTGCCTCGTGAGGTCACGCTCGGCGCACAATCGGACGGATTGATCCAGGTGATTGATGGCCTCGACGGCAGCGAAGAGGTCGTCACCTCGGCGCAGTTCCTGATCGACTCCGAGTCCAACCTCCGTGCGGCGGTGGAGAAGATGATTGCCGCACGGAAGAGCGGTGACGAGGGGAACCAGCCAATGCCCGGCGCCATGACCGGGCACCAGCATTAGGAGAACCATCATGCTTGGAAAAATCATCGAATGGTCTCTGAAAAATCAAGTTTTTGTGGTCATCGCCCTGATCTTCGCGATCTTGGCCGGGGTCTGGGCGGTGTCCGAGACGCGCCTGGATGCGATTCCGGATCTCTCCGACGTGCAGGTGATTATCTATACAGAGTACCCGGGACAGGCGCCCCAGGTCATCGAGGATCAGGTGACCTACCCGATCACTTCGAAAATGCTGTCGGTGCCTTTCGCCAAGGTCGTGAGGGGATACTCCTTCTTCGGTTTCTCCTTCACCTACGTCATCTTCGAAGACGGCACAGACCTCTATTGGGCGCGGTCGCGGGTGTTGGAGTACCTCTCGGGATTGGCCAACGAACTGCCCGACGGCGTGACGCCGCAGCTGGGACCCGATGCTACCGGCGTGGGTTGGGCCTTTATGTATGTGCTCAACTCACCGACCCGGCCGCTGGACGAACTGCGCAGCCTGCAGGATTGGTATCTTCGCTACGGCCTGATGTCGGTGGAGGGCGTGTCCGAGGTCGCGTCTCTTGGTGGATTCGTCCGCCAATATCAGGTCGAGGTGGATCCGGTAAAACTGCGCGCCTACGACATTCCGCTTTCTAAGATCAAGCACGCGATCCAACGTTCGAACAACGACGTCGGCGGCCGGTTGATCGAAAGCGGCGAGCGCGAATTGGTGGTCCGGGGTCTGGGCTATATCAAGGAGATCCGGGACCTGGAGCTGGTCCCTCTGGGATTGGGGACCGGAGGCAGCCCGATATTGTTGCGGGATGTGGCCAGGATCACCCTTGGGCCCGAGATCCGCCGTGGCCTTGCTGATTGGAACGGCGAGGGAGAGACCGTCGGCGGCATCATCGTCGTACGATCAGGCGCCGATACTCTGGACACCATCAACAAGGTCAAGGGTCGGCTCGCCGAACTGAAGGAGGGTCTGCCCTCAGATGTGGAAATCTCGGTCGGTTATGACCGGGCACCGCTGATCGAGCGCTCCATCAAGACCCTGACTCATACCCTGATCGAGGAGTCGATCATCGTCGCCCTGGTGTGCATCATCTTCCTCTTTCAC
>CBDTUG010000186.1:0-4818 GCA_965363555.1 uncultured Thermoanaerobaculia bacterium | reverse complement strand
CCAGGTTCGGTTCTGCGAAGCAGGTGGCGTGGGCAGCGAATGAGGCGTACTTGACGGCACGTAGGGACATCGCGCATTGCCCGGAGGGCAATCACGGCGAAGCCGTAGCGGTCACGAAGTGACCAGCGTGGGCAGGATTGAGCAAGGTTAAGAAAACGTCGAAGATCGCTGCGTATTTCGCGCCGTAGTAGATCACTGGTGAGAATGTCGGGTTAATATTGAACCCTGGGTTCAAGCCCCGGGAGGTGCCATGAACAAAACGAGGATCGTTGTCATTGGTGGCGTCGCAGCCGGCATGAGCGCCGCGTCACAAGCAAAACGCAGGCGGCCCGAGGCCGATGTCATCGTCTTCGAACGCGGCAACCGAATCTCCTACGGAGCATGCGGTATGCCCTACAACATCGGGGACCCCTCACGAGACATCGAAGATCTGGTGGTCCTGACGCCGGAGCAAGCCCTCAAAAGGGGTATAGACCTCCGACTCCGAAACGAAGTTGTGGCACTGGATACCCAACGCCGGACTCTCGCCGTCAGAAATCTGGAGACCGAGATTGAGGTGGAAGAACCCTATGACGCGCTGGTCATTGCGACCGGCGCCCAGGCGACCCACCTACCCTTGCCGGGATTTGACCTCCCGGGCGTCTTTCATTTAAGAAATCTGAATCATGGGCGCCTGATCAAACGTCATATCGCCAACCAGGCCCCATCGAACGCCGTCGTTCTCGGCGCAGGGTACGTCAGCATGGAGATGTGCCACGTCCTGACGGAGCTTGGGCTCAAGGTCCAGATTCTCAAGAAACGTGCCCGTATTCTCCGCGGATGGTCCGAAAGCACAGTTTCTCTCGTCGTAGACGAGCTCAACAGGCATGGTGTCGAGATCCACACCGGCATGGATATCACCGGCGCCGAGGCGGGACCTGATGGGAATGTTGCCACCCTGACAACGGATCAGGGCCCCTACCCGGCAGATCTTGTGCTCCAGGCTGTTGGCGTTCGTGCCAACGTCTATCTGGCAGTGGAAGCCGGGGTTCGAATTGGTGAGACAGGCGCCATCTGGGTCAACCAGTACCAGGAAACATCAGCTGAAGGGGTCTGGGCCGCAGGAGACTGCGCCGAGTCCAACCATCGGATCCTGCGCCGGAACGTGTGGGCTCCTCTTGGCACGACGGCGAACAAACACGGCCGTATTGCCGGTGCAAACGTCACTGGCGAGAGACAGCAGTTTGCCGGAGTCGTCGGAACCACCGGTTTCAAGGTCTTCGATCTCGAAGTTGCCCGTTCCGGTCTCGGGTTCGAGCAGGCGCGCACCGAAGGCTTCGAACCAGTTGAGGTACTGATCAAGCAGCCCTCGAGAGCTCACGGATACCCTGGAGCTTCTCCCATTCAGGTCACCCTGGTCGCAGATGGGCCCACCGGCATTTTCCTGGGTGGCGAGATCGTGGGCCGGGAGGGCGCCGCAATGCGCACCGGCATTCTCGCAACGGCCCTGGCGTCCCACATGACAGTCGCGGACCTCCAGGGATTAGACCTAATCTACTCACCACCCTTCGCCCCGGTCTGGGACCCGATCCTGGTCGCAGCCAATCAGTTGATCAAAAAGGTCAGGAGTACGACATGAGCCCGACTACGAAAATGACCTGCCCCCACTGTCAATCTGCCCTGACCATCGATGTCGAAGCTGGAGTCGTCCTCCATCATGAGGCGCCGCCCGAAAACAAGGAGAAGATCGACCTCGACCAACGGATTGACCAGCTCAAGACCGATCAGCAGCGCGCCGCGGACAGAATGGACGAGGCTCTTCGCCAAGAAAATGACCGCAGTCGCCTTATGGAAGACCGGTTTGCCGAATTGATGAAAGGCGCCACGGAAAAGGACGACGGCAACAGACCGGTGAGGGACATTGATTTGGATTAGCCCGACCTTTGACCTGCGACCGGCGACCAAATGTCGGGTTTGCCCAAAAACTTCAGAACTAACCATGCCCGGCCACGTTTCACATCCTAAGACCGTCAGTTTTCTGATAGAGTCCTGGTTTCGTAGAAAAAGGAGAGTTCGACAATGACTACAAAAAAATATCCCACGGCCCTTTTCATTCTGGCATTCGCCATGATCGCTGCCTGCGGTGGGCAGGCGATCGCGACCGCCGACCAGATTCCCTCCAGCCCCGATGGCGCAGTACGATTCGTGGCCGAGAAGGTCGCGGACGGCCATCCCGAGGTCGTATGGGAGGCCCTCCCTAAGTCCTACCAAACGGACATCAATGACTTGACGCACCTTTTTGCCACCAAAGTTGACAAGGAAGTTTGGGACAAGAGCTTCTCGGTGCTGCGCAAGACCACGGTCGTACTTCAGGACAAGAAAGACCTCTTTCTCGGCTCCAAACTGGTCGCGATGGCCGAGGACAACCAGGACGATATTGCGGAGAACTGGGACACCGCAACCGTGGTGTTGAGCACTCTGGTCAACAGTGACCTCGGCAACCTTGAATCGTTGAAGACCATCGATTGGGGGCGCTTCATGGCCACTACGGGCGCTCAGTTGATGCAGGTCGCCAAAGAGGCCTCGGCCGTCACTGAAAATAATGACTACGAAGATGATTTTCTTGCAAAGGTCGAGGGTTTGAAGGTTGAAGTCCTCGAGAACGGCGCCGGCATGGCAACGTTGAAAATTTCCGCCCCTGACGAAGAGCCGAAAGAGGTCCGGATGTCACAGGTCGAAGGGCGTTGGGTTCCCTCCGATATGGCACAAGAATGGAACAAAAACGTCGCCGAGGCGCACGCCAAACTCGAAGCAATCACTCCGGAGACCGTTGCCCAGCAGAAAATGCAGATCATGATGATGGTCGGAATGGCCGAAGCGTTCGTCGACCAGGTTGCCCAGGCCAATTCCTCCGAAGAACTCGACCAAATGTTGCAGGGGCTTCTCGGCGGCCTGTTGGGCGGCGCGATGGGTGGCGCCCCAGCTCAGGTGGACACCCAGGCCAAATAGGGGCTGGGTCTCTACAATTCAGGTTTCAGGTTTCAGGTTTCATATTATGACCTGCGACCTGTGACTTGTGACTTGTGACCTGACATAGTCTGGCGAAGCCAGCCTATGTCTTCAAGTAGGCGATCAAATCCTGAGTCAAGTGTGAGCGGCGCAACCGCGCCAGTGCCCGGCTCTCGATCTGACGAACCCGCTCTCGCGACAACCCCATCGAAGCCCCGATCTCTCGAAGAGTATGGGGTTGGTCGTCTCCCAGACCATATCTCTGGGCCAGCACCTGTTTCTCACGCTCGGGGAGGCAGTCGAGGGCGTCCCAAAGAGCCTGGGTGAAAGAGTGGCGCAAGACATTCTCGTCGGCTTCCGGGAAAATAGTCTGCTCAAGCAGGTCCCCGAGTTCCGAGTCTCCATTCTCATCGATGTGGGAATTGAGCGAGAGCGAAGTCTGGGAGGCTCTCCGGAGAATCCGAACGTCATCGAGGGAAATCTCTAGTTCCTGGCTCAGCTCATCATCGGTCGGTGGCCGTCCCAGGCGTTCTACCAACAAACCACGCACCCTTTCGAGTCGATAAAGGGTATTGGCCTGTTTTTGCGGCAGACGAAACGTCGTTCCGTTCTCGGCGAGGAAATGAAGGATGGCCTGGCGAATCCACCACACGGCGTAGGTGATGAATTTGACGTCCTGACCCTCTTTGAATGGGTCGTACTTTTTCGCCGCCTGAATCAGACCAAGATTGCCTTCGTGAATGATATCGAGGAATGGGATGCTGGATCCCCGGTATCGTTTGGAATACGCCACGACGAATCTGAGGTTGGCCACGACCATTTCCCTGACGGCCTCCTCGTCTCCTTCTTGTATTCGCCTGGCGAGGTCCCGCTCTTCGTCGTGGCTGAGGCTGGAATACCTGGAAATCTCGTTCAGATAATGCTGAAGCGTCGCACTTTCGGCATTATCTGAACGGTAGCCATTTCGACGATTCATGCTGGGCCGAATCGTCTCATACTAGACCGAATCGTCGTCGACGGTTTGAATCGTTCCACTTTGCACTCTGACCAACGCGTGGTACCTCGGCACCTCACATTCGGTACCGACGTGACGCCTGACAAGTTCTGTCAGGACTTCGTTATCCTGTTGAACCTTCTGAATCTGCTCTCTCAGATTAAGGATAATCTCCACGCCGGCGAGGTTGACGCCAAGATCCCGTGTCAAAGCAATGATGGTCTCCAGGCGGTCGCAGGTCGGGTCGTCGTACAACCGGGTGTTACCCCGGGACCGGGCAGGATTCAGCAGACCTTCCCGTTCCCACAATCGCAGGGTCTGTGGGTGAACACTGTAGCGTTCAGCCACCCAGGAAATCATTCGATAGCGGGGCTTTGAATTCATACTCTTCCTCTTGCCATTCCAATGTAACACCAACCCGGCGAAGCCGGAACCAGAGGGAGCGCAATCCGCCTCTGCCGGTTGGCTTTCAGCGGAGCATTTTGTTGACGCCTGAGCTACCAGCTCTGTGGCAGTGGCGTGGCGCCCGGGTTTTCCGGGCGCCATCAAACACCGTCCTACTGGTCGGTTTCCGCCTCGACGTCGACGTACTCGGCGTCAATGACCTCTTCTTCGGCCCCTGCTCCGCCGTCGGAAGGCGCCTGATCTTGTGCGCCGGCCTCCGGCGCCGCCTGTTGCCCCTGGCTCTGGTAAAGCGACTCAGCGACTTTGTGGCTGGCGGCAGTCAGCTTCTCAAAGGCCGCATCCATCGCCTCCGGACTTCCGTCTTCCAGTGCGCTCTTGGCCTCGGTCAAAACGCTCTCGATCGATGCCACGTCGTCCTCGCCCAGTTTCTC
>CBDTUG010000185.1:0-4827 GCA_965363555.1 uncultured Thermoanaerobaculia bacterium | reverse complement strand
GCGTGGGGCTCCTGCCCCGCATTGTGACCCCCGGCTGGCGCCGTCTCCATCCAGCCTTTCCGGATGAGACTAGCCCGACGACCTCACGATCGGACGGTGCTTGACATGCCGAAAGGTCGGTCCTACGGTTGGTTGAGGAGACATGATGAAGACTTCAAGGATGTTCTGCTTTCGTGCAAACAACGATCGACTGAATACCTTGATGCCCTGCTTCTGTTGTTTCCTGCTATCGATCAGCCTCCCGGCGATCGCAAATGAGGGGGGGGGCAGGAGTTAGCGAGGAATCCTCGGCCCGGACCGAGGCGGTCGCTTGGTATGCGGTTGCCCAAGCCGATGCAAAACTTGTCACCCAGGATGGAAGAGTCGTTACTCTCAGACGGGTTTCAGGAAGTTATGGATCTGGGAAAATGTCCCCGGCAAATTCCGTTTCCCCCGAAACCGTCCTACATCCCTCGGGCGCTGTGTACGGTAAGAGCTTCAAACCGGCCCCGAAAACGATGAAACCAAACTCGAAAGCCCTCGATCCGGTCATTCTGACCGGCCTTACCAAGAGCGGAAATTCCACAGATGGATGGACCCTCAACGCCACATGGTCCGGGGGGGCGGCGCCCTACACCGTCGTCTCCAGTACAGATCCCAGCTTTCAGATCAACGTCGTGACCAATGCCGCGGAGTTCCCGTCGTTCAATTTAAACATGAAAGTGGACTCTTCCGACTCGGGGAAGTTCTTCAACGTCGTCGACGGAACGACCGTCAGCCCGGCGGTCCAAGGCTCGGGCCTTGATCCCCTTCCGGCGCCCCAGGTCACATCCGCCTCCACGGCCAATGCCTGGTGGGGCGATCGAATCACCCTGACCGGGAAGTATTTCTCTCCCATCGCCTCGGAAAACCTGGCCTTCCTCAACGACCTTGGTGTGCGGGCTGCGGTTGCCGCACCACCGTCAAGCGGCGCATTTTCGGATTCGGTCGAATTCGACATCCCGGAAGACGCCAGGAGTTTCCTGGCCGTGGTCTATTCCTACGGCAAGAGCGACCGGACGGGCGCTCCAGTCGTATTCATGTCGCCACCAAATATCGGACCCTACACTCAGATCACCGGAGTCTCCTGGTCGCCCCAGACAGGTCATGTCTGGGTAGCTGCGCAGGGTGTTGTGGAAGATGTCGATCTTTTCCAGGTCACACCGACCGCCCTTCCGGTCGGAACCTTCTCAAGGCCGTATATCTCACGAGTAACCACCGCCGGGAGGATCCTCGTGATCGACCGGGATTCCTCCGGCGTGATCGAGGAGATCGACCCCATGACGCGAGGGATCACGACCTTTGCGTTGACGATGGACGACGGATTCTCGAGGGCCATTGACCCGGTTGGATTGGCCGTTGATCCCAATGGCGCCGTCGCCTACGTTGCGGATGGTGGAAGCGGGAGAGTCGTTCGCATTCCACGAGACGCCGGTCCGGGCAGTTCGGAGATCACCGACCAGTGGGGGGGGCGTGATTTCTCGTTCGTCGATCCCGTCGGCATCGACGTGGCGCCCGGGCATCAGGTGATCGTTGCAGACAATGCCTCCCAGTACACCTGGCAGTTGACAGGCCCTTCAAGTGCTTCGTCCCAGCATTGGGCGGGGCAGAACGTGCATGCGATCGAAGTAGATCGGGGTGTCAGCAGCACCGGTTATTCCAGGTATGTCATTGACACAGCAGCCGGGATGACCGAGACGTTCAACCGCAACGAGATCGGAAGCCAAGCACAGGTCCGGTATCACGGTGGGCGGGTGTACGGCCTTGCCGATGGCACGCTTCGCCTCAATTACGACTGGGTCTATGGGGATCTGAGACGTGGGCCGAAGCGTGTTCTTCTGAGCAACGCAGTGTCCACCTATCCATACCCCACCCAGTTTCAGACCACTGACTGGGTAATCGAGCTCAAGGGTGAAGCGTGGGCCGGGGTCAACGTCCACCTGCGGCTGATCGATCCTCCAGACCTGGCGGCCTACGCGCCGGTTGACGGATGGACCGACGCCGGAGATGCACGCCCACCCGAGCCGCCCTACGAGGGAAACGACAACGTCGTCTGGGGTTGGCAGGGCGGAGAGGATTATGGACTCTCACTCAATCCGACCGGGCCGTGGAACGAGTCTGTCTTCGCGACCCCGGGCGCCGACCACACCTACACCTACTACCTCAAAGTCCCGGTCAACAATTCCGGTGAGAATTTTCAAGTTGAGATCACCAAGTGCGATGCCGCCGGCGCAGTCCTGCAAGATCAGGTCGTCGGCATGTCCGGTGTCTACACCTCGTGGAAGCGGATCTTCGTCGAGAGGGACAAGATGTTTCGCAAGGGTGGCGTGTTGGCGGATGACTATCTGACTGAACCCGGGACGTGCGGGGCAGGTCATCCAAAGCCGTGCTGTGGTGATGCGGGCGCTCTGCCCTGTGATCAGGTGAAGGTCTATGAATGGACCAATGTGGCGGTTGGAGATGAGGTGGCGTTTTTCGACGAAGAATACCCCTATGAAGATGGTCGAGCAGAGGTCAAGACGGTTCTGGGTACCGGTTCTTCGACGGATGGATTAAGGGCGATTACGTTATCCGGTTCCCTTTCGAGGAACTTCCTGGCAGCTACCAGAACAGAGGATCCACCATACCAGCCAACATTCGATATTAGCAGCGATGGCAAAAGACATTCCGCTGGTTTCGGTGTCATATCAGGATGTGATCTGGTTTCAAACCAGATCAATGCCGCCGATTCCTGTTTTTTTGAAGGGGACCTGCGGGGCATTGAGCGACCCTTTGGCGATGCCTTCGTGGAGTTTCAAGCGCCGAGGGATGGGATGAACGCGGTTCCGTATGTTGGTGAGGAGTGGTTCAACTACTTAGACCTGACATGGCTCACACGCCTGAGTCACACTTGGTTCAAGAACTATGAGTTGATCCCAACTCGTTCCTCTCAAGAATCTGGTGTCGGTTCTTCGAGGATTCCTTCTCGGCACAATTATTTCCATGTGTTGGGTACTTCCGCACAGTGGGAAGTGAAGCCTAACGGCAACACCACTTACTATCTCGGACAAACGCAGTTGGCCTACGATTTCTCCTTTCTTTTTCGTGCGTCGGCCGAGAGGGTTGTCGTTGCCAATGGTGGGTCCGACCCACAAAAGGACTCGTTGTGCCAACGCACAGCCGTCCACGAGTTGGGGCACCAATTCAACGTGAATGGGTGCATTCAGCCACCCGGAACTCCACATGACAGTCGCCCATCGTGGTGCGATGAAGTTGGCGGCTGTGAACCGGGGGCCGTATCGCCTCAAAAGTGTGTCATGGACATCACCGCCCCGATCAATGACCGCTGGGATGAATCCAACCGGTTTTGCAAGCAGGATCTCTTTTTGGGGGATCCTACATGCAGCCAACTGCCGAATCCCCCTGAGACCACAATACGTGGACAGGAAGATCCTTTTTAGGAGAATAGTCATGCGAGTACGAATTACCATTGGAATTCTGTTGCTCATGCTTCCGAGCATGGCGCCTGCAAGTGAGGATCTCCTGCAGATTGAAATCCTGAGCTATCCAGAAAAATTGCCTGCCGGCCTCGGAAGGGAGGTCGCGGACGTTCGGGGTCTATGGGAAGGCTGGGCGCAAGTTAACATGAAGGTTCGGGTGACCTATGTCGGCAACGAGCCTCTTCCTGTCGTCGAGGCGCCCTTCGATGGCTATCGGTCCGGTATGTTTTCCGTGTGGGCCCGCGTACGTGACGAGAATGGCGAGGAGGTTCGATCGTGCGTGTGCCCTGCGGCTTTCGATGTTGTCCATACTGGTATTGGTTCTTTGGCGCCGGGCTGGACAAAGGACTACGCTGTCCCGCTGTGTTTGCCTGGCGTGGGGACCTACGTGGTGGAAGTCGTCGCCGGGGAAACCATCGATTCATTCAAGGTCATCTCAGGTGAGGTGTTTGAACTATGGACCGGCCAATCGACATCTGAACTGATCAGGGTTGAAGTCACGACCCCCAAAGGCATCGACAAAGAAGCACACGATGCTTTTGGCCCAAACCTGGAAGCTGATTCTCGGCACTGGATCGACATCCTCCAGCGCTTCCCGGGATCGACCTATGCGGCCTATGTGATCTGGGAACGCTATGCAAAAGGTGTTTCCAATACGAATGTAGAGAATAGAGTTGATTCGATTCAACGTGGTCCGACCAATGAATCGGGTTCGGGGCTATGTGATTGGGAAGGTCGTCTGGATCTGAGCACTCAAAACCGTTTCTCAGGTTTCAAATACGTTCGTTGCAGAGATGCCTGGGTCAGTTTGGCCCTCAAACATCACTCCGACATTTGGTTCGCCGATGAAATTCGCCTCAAACTGGCCCTTGATCGCTACATGCTCGGGGACAAAGATGCTTGCTCAGCCGGTCTCGAGGCCCTGGCGGATCACGCTCGACCCTACGTGGCCGAGAAAGCCCAGGCCCTCCTCCAAGCCATGCAAAGCAAAGGCATGCTCCCCGAAGCATCGAAAGACCAGCCGGACGCCCCGGCCAAGCCCAAACCCTGTGAACCGACAGACCGATGAAACCACGATCCGTTCTCTTCGTTGTGCCGTTCCTGCTCTTGATCTCCGTGCCCCTTTCCGCTTCAAACATGGGCGTCGCCCTCAGGGTGCAGCTCACCTCGACCCCGGCGCAGCTGCACTTCGTTTCCCTGCCCTTTCTCTACGACCCTGGTACGGCCGAGGCTCTCTGCCAGGATCTGGGGGCCGCCGGCGACGTCTCGGGGATCCTGCGGTGGGACGGCGCCTCCTCGGTCTTTGCCGAATACTCCTGCGGTTCGGGCG
>CBDTUG010000184.1:0-4830 GCA_965363555.1 uncultured Thermoanaerobaculia bacterium | reverse complement strand
GAAGAAGACGATCCCCGTATCGACGGTACTCTCATCTGCTGAAGAAACACTTTTGAAGACTCTGCGCGCCTGGCGTCTGTCCGAGGCTCGGCGCCGCCGGATCCCCGCCTTCAGAATCCTGGGCGACCGCACCCTCGAAGCTTTGGTGCGGGCCAAACCCTCGGACGACGAAGAAATACTCGACATCCCCGGCATCGGCCCGACCATCGCGAGGAAGTACGGCAAAAAGCTGTTGGAAATCATCGCGGGCTCGCAGGGGCAGCTGACGTCTTGAATTCGAACGACGGCAGTATTCTCAATCGACCCTGAAAAACACTGACCTCTCGCAAAGATCCCCAAGGACGCCAAGAGAAAGAAACAAAAATTTCCCTTGTTTTCCTTTGCGCTCTTTGTGTTCTTTGCGAGAGACCTGCCTTCTTCAGTGCGCCCGAAGGGCGCATGCAATTTATCGACGAATTGCTACAGCCGATCCGCCCGAGTGGAAATTGGGCCGCGGTAGTTGTACTCCAAACGGATCTGGGCGACTTCGCGGCCGAAGGCCTTGTAGGTCTCTTTGATCCTGGTCAGGGCATTGGACCGCCAGTCGACGTAGGGATTGTCGATTTGTACCGGGTCCAGGCAGCCGGCCAGGGCCACCTTCGAGGTAGCGCAGAAGCGGCTCATCAGCGTTTTTGCCAGGTGACGGTCGCCGTTTTGCAACTCATCGACCAAGACGATTGAACGCTCGATATCCAGGCCGCGCAGCATTGAGGTCGACAGCATCGTCATGCGATCTGTCGCCTGAAGGTCACTCAAAAAATCGTGTTCGTTGAGAAAACCAATGGACCGCATCGCCTGGAAGAAAGGTTCCAACCACGGACTCAGTTTGCTCTCGAAATCACCGGGAAGAAAACCCAGTTCGTATTGGCTCGAAGCATGCTCCGGACGCAACAGCATCAGGCCGTTGTCATAGCCGTAGTCGGGGAAGAGGGGTTCTGACTGAGGTGAGACCCGATGTTTACTCGGCTCCCCACCCAACATATAGAGCGCCGCCGCCACGAGCATGCGCGTCTTGCCGGAGCCCGCAGGGCCGTCGACGACCACCAGCTGCACGGCTGGATCGAGCAGAAACTCCATCGCCAGCACCTGATAAGGGTCCCGAGGCGAAAAGCCGAGAATCGGCCTCGGCCGGTAGACATCTCGCTTGCGATCCCAAAACTGTCCGTAGCGCAGGTCCTCAAGGTGTCCTTCATCTGGATTGGCCCGAGTGACGATGACATCATCTCCGCACCGGAGAATGACCCCGAGGTTCCACGGAACGTCCCGGTCCTCAAGCCCTGGAACGAGGTCGAAATCCAACCGACGCTCGCCGGGAACGCCACTTTCGGCAAAGGCCTCGAGCGCCTTTTCGTCCACTTCGTGTTCCTCGACACCCCTGAAAACCTGTTCGACTCGATCCAGCGTAACCTTGCCGTATCGAAGATTCTCCGCAGCGACGTCGACCGCATCACATTTGAGCAACAGGTTGGAATCCTCTGAGATCACCACAACCTGCTTCAGATCAGACAGACCCAACGCCACCTGATCGCCCAGGCAACGAGCCCCCGCAAGAATGATGTTGTCCCCGGTCTCCTTTTCATACGGCGGTCCGGCGGTGATATCCGGCTCCCACGCCAGCAGGCCGCCCTCCGGTGTGAGTTCGAAGTCTTCCCGATCGGCCTCGCCACTCAAGAGCCGATCGATCCCCTGGTGAATTTGGCCCGCATTGCGGAACTCCATCAACTTGCGCATTACTTGACGAGCCGCATGGCGAACGCCTTCGGACTTTGACCTCGAGGCCTGAAGCCCGCCGAGTTCTTCGACCACCTGATGCATCAATACGACGACATTGCCGTCGGAGACCAGCCGGTCGAGACCGTCCGGGTTCTCGATCAGGGCCGATGTGTCGGGAACGTAGAGGGTCCCGGACAAGGCAAGGTCCGGCGTTTCCTCAGGTTCCGAACGCCGGGTTGTCGAGTCAAGGGACGATGATGAAAAGCTGTCAAATTCCGGCTGAGCCTCGAATCGCATGGCACTCCTCGGTGTTGAGCCCGCATCATCCACCAACCTTCGGCTGCAGGGCGAGATGCACAACCCCTCTCACCCATCGCTTCAAACCCTGATGAACGACGCGGGCCACGTGAATCTAGGCCCGCCGTCCAAAGAGGACGACGTGACTGCGAAAGAACCACTCGGCAGGGACCGGCAACCGAACTTCTCAACCCAATGTCCCGGTCCTTCATTGCGGTACTCACGTTCCTAGTGTACACTGAACGGTTCCTTTTGCAATTCGTCGAACGTATAGCAGATGCCCGTTTCGCCAACCTGCCGTGCCACGCTACCATCAGATCGTGGAACAATACTCTGCAATCCTCGTGCTCAACGGTGACCTGGAGTGGACCGAAGCATTGGCAGGCTTGGTACGCGAGGCGCCAGTCGTGCTGGCGGCCGACGGCGGCGCCAACGCCCTGACCCGCCTGGGCGTCCGTCCCGATGCAGTCATCGGCGATTTGGACAGCATCGAGGCCGACACCAGGAGCTGGATTGGTGAAGAGCGTTTGCACCATAGACCGGATCAGGACCAAACCGACTTCCAAAAGGCTCTAGCCTTTGCCTTCGGCGATTTGGAGATCGACCGTTTGACGGTCCTGGGCGCCCTGGGCGGACGCCTCGACCATACGATTGGCAACCTCGGTGTGCTGGCCAGCGAGGCCCGCGGCTCTGATCTGGTGTTGGTCACCGAAAAAGAACGAGTCCTTGCGACTACCACTCCGGTGAATCTTGAGGCAACTCCTGGCGAAACATGGTCCTTCTGGGCCTTCGATCCCAGTGTTCTCGTGACCCTCGAGGGTGTGCGCTGGCCCGTCGAGAACGCTCTATTGACCGTCGGCGACCGGCCTTCGATTTCGAACGAGGCGACGGGCACTCTGGTCCGAGTCATGCCCGCGGGCGGTCCGGTCGTTGTGTATAGACTCCTCAGCTGACCCATCCGTGCCTGAACGGGATTCTGCTACTCTCGCTATCAGCGGTGTGCCTGTACCACCCGATAAACGATGAGCACCACCATGAAACCTCAGACCTTTTTCCCGACCCTCGCAGCGCTGGCCCTGATCATCCTCGTGGCATTCACCGGCATTTTTGGGCGAGACCTTTGGACTCCGGATGAACCTCGGGTGGCTGCCATCTGTATGGAGATGGCCCAAAGTGGCGATCTCGTGGTCCCCAAACTGGGAGGACAGCCTTTCATACAAAAACCCCCACTAGGATTCGTCGCCGGCGCCGGTCTGGTCCGAGTTTTCGAAGGATTTCTTTCGCCAACCGGAGCTGTTCGGCTGAGTTCAGTGCTCTGGGGATTTGGCGTTTTGATTTTCACCGGACTCCTTGCCCGTGACCTGTTCGCTGATGCGGGTCTCGCCTGGCATTCCGTTCTGGCGCTCGGAAGTTCCTGGGGTTTCATTGAAGCCCAACATTGGATCAGAGTGGATTCAGCCCTTGCCTTTTTCGTCATCGCTGCGGTGTGGGCTTTTGCAGGAGCTTGGGTGAAAAATCGACCCTGGTGGGCCGTTCTTGGTGGCGTTTTTACCGCCGGCGCTTTCCTCACAAAGGGTCCGATAGGCCCAATCATGATCTTCCCGGCATGGTTGGGCCTGGCCGCGGCCTATGGTTGGCCAGCCTTCAAACAGCGAATGCTGGACAGCCGGCATATATTGGGTCATATCATCAGTGGCCTGGTCTTTACCCTGCTTTCGGGATCATGGATCTTTCTACTGTGGTCACGAGGCGGCCCCGAGCTTTTTCATCGGTGGTTCTGGGAAAACCAGGTCGTTCGCGCTACAGGAAGTTCGACCAGCCTGGGGCATGTCCATTCGGGGGAGCCCTGGTTCTACCTGGTTAAACTGATCGTTTTGATGATGCCTTGGAGCCCCTTCATTTTGGGATGGTTGTGGACCCAATCGAAAACCATCTGGAAACGCCAGGCTTTGAGCCAGATTTCGACCCTGGCTCTCATCTGGGGCTTGGGAAGCATCGTCATTCTCAGTATTCCGGCCACCAAGAGAGGCGTGTACCTCCTGCCGACGCTGCCCGTTTTCGCAATGATGGCGGGGATGGGTTGGAAGGCAGCAGGGAAACTCTGGAAATCCCGCTATCTCAAAATCTGCCAATGGACCTGTGGCTCTCTCCTGATCTTGTTGGTCCTTACGCCCCTCTGGACCGTGATAATTTCGGAGACACTCAATCCGCCCGCTGCTGAATTGGTGTCTCAGTGGGGAATACTGCACTCTCTGGTTCTTGGAATTACCGTTCTCACCGGTTTCCTGTCCTTCTCCAAGGGCCGGAGCACCTTTGAAAAGACGTTCGGCGTCACGACTCTTTTAATGCTGGCAATTTGGATTTTCCCTGCTCGTGTGATGGATGGACAAAAGAGCCTTCAGGAACCAGTACAGACCTTTGTTCGCTCGGCCCCGCCAGGTACGTGGTCCCAGACCAAGGGATTGGGCCTCTCGGAGACCATGCGGGGGTTTTTCTACGTCTACGGGGGCCTCAAAATCCCAACCTGCTCCAGCCCTCAAGAGGCCAAAGACATTCTCGAAGGAAGAGATCCCCAGTATCGTTTCCTGGTCTTGACATCCCGCTCGGATAACAAGCTGCTCGAAGGGCTCCAGTGGAAACTGGTCGCCGAGGGAGAACAAAGCAAACGGCGTTTGAAATTGATCACCGGGGTCGATGGCGTCATACCCCAGGAGTCACACTAGCCCGTTCCCATCCGGAAACCCCGGAAGGGGACAGCGCGGTTCCCGAGGCGGAAACGAG
>CBDTUG010000183.1:0-4841 GCA_965363555.1 uncultured Thermoanaerobaculia bacterium | reverse complement strand
CAGTCTTTTGAGGAGTATCTCAAGTTTGAATGATTCGAACTGACCACCCTTGAGGTCAACGACATCGACCTCGTGCTGCGAATACTGATAAACCTCTTCGGGTTGTTGCAGTACCCGAAGGTGCGGTTGATCGAGGGCAACCATTACCGGCCAGTCGTCTCCAGTACGGTCAACCGCTCGAGTGCCAAGACCCAGAACCAATCGAGCCATGCCGTCAGTCCGTTTGATCCGTGGGGACCATCGCATTTCGCAGCGGGAGAAGGCTACCCCGGCAAAGGCCGGCATCAAGAGCCCCTCCATTTCTTTTCCGACGACGACCTGGATCAGGATGCCCATTTGTTCCTGGAAATCCAGCAGGCCCCGGTCCTTCCGGTACTCGATCGGATCCGGGTGGAAGATCGAGGCGTAGACCTCCGAAATCGCGTCCTCGAGTTCGGCCAGCCGGCGTTCAATCGGCCCCCGGTTTGCGATGAACAGGCTCTTGTACTTGCCGGAAAAAGCGTGGCCGATTCGGTCTTCCAGCAGCGACGACGACCGGACAACCAGGGGTTTCTCACCGATTGTCCACAGCATCTCCTCAAGGCCCTTGTGCAGGATCGGGGGAAAGGCGCCACTCTTGAACAGCCTTTCGACCAGGGGAAATTCATCACGAACCTCGTCGATTTCCTGGTATTTGACGTTGATGACCTCTTCGAGCCCGTTGAATTCGATGAACTCCAGGATTCCGTTGGACGGCACGAAGTAGGATTCCGGGATCTTGAACTCGGTATCGAACCGGCCCTGCCGATTGGCATGTTCGAGGATCGAACGAGCGAGCAACAAGCCGGCCGCCTTGCCGCCGATCCGTCCCTGATTACCTTCGGTGGGAATCAAGTGGTCGAGCAGGAAAGCAAAATCGGAAACCCGAATAAACTTCTTGGCAACGGCGATGAAGGGCAGCTGATCGGTCAGCAGCCGCCGGACCAGGGCCGCCCGGGTTCCGATGATGGTGGCCCGAGGCAGTATCGCTTCTCCCGGCGCGAACTCGAGGAATTCCTGGATCTTCTCCCTCAATTCAAGGAGAGAGGTTTCTACATCCTCGGCCAGCCGCGCGCCGTCGAACGCCAACTGCCGTTTTTCGGTCAAGAGGATGGCTGCGAGGATCTCATCGGGTTTGAGGTAACGCTCGGCATACTTGATCGCCAGTTCATACAGTGCCGTCCGGGCTTCGCGCGACATTTTCGGCTTGGGCCTGTTGGGGTCTGACCCGCGGCGCTCTCCGCTGAGGTGGAGCACCTGGGTCACCTCGTCGTCAAGACTGTCGAAATCCACCAGTCCCTGTCGTTGCATGTCGACCAGAAGATTTCGGCAGACCTTCTCCGCCAGGTCAGGCCGTCGTTCCCGAAGATCCTGGAATTGAATACGCCAGGGGTGCACCTTGGGACTCACTGTCGGGATCCTCGGTAAAATAGCATCAGGCTCATCTTAACCCGGCTTCGCCGGTCAATTTTTCCTTGGCAGGTCACAAGTCACAGGTCGCAGGTCGCAGGTTGCAAGTAACAATCTGAAGCCTGAAGCCTGTTATCCGATTCACCTGCCTCACGAGGTTTCAGATGGGTCGCCAGGGCTTTGCGTTTCCTCTCGATCCACAGGGCGCAGAGCCTGGAGATCTCCGACAATCGATTGAACACTCTCGGGCGCCACGCTCATGATCGTATCCCTTCCCGATACTGTAACCAGGACGTTTCCGCCGTCGGCAAGGGGTTCGAAGAAACTGACCATGATCTCCGTATCGTCGCTGTCCAGACTCAGGGCCACACGGCCCAGCTTCGGCGTACCGATGTTCATAAGGTCAAAATCGACAACTTCGAGTCCAGCCAACGCATCCAGGCGTTTCTGTACCTCGGTGCTCAGAGCCTCTGCACCGTCTTCGAGGCGCCAAAGTCCGTCTTCTCGGCTGATATGAACGCTGGTCAAACCTTCGCTCAGGCTCAAGACCCTGACGTCCCAGGTTTCGAAGGCCATGACCTTCGGGTCACGCCATCGAATGGCTGCCTTGCCCAAGGCGTTGACCGCACGGTCATTGACCCAGAATATGTCCGTGCCGTTTCGCCGGCAGGCGACCTGAGTCGAACCGCCCTGGGCGCGGACCATACCGAATTCCAGGGTCATGCCAGGTGAGCCGTCGATCGGTACCAACAAGACGCTGAACTCTGGCTCGACGAGACCCATCGCGGCCAAATCGGTATCCGACTCGAGGAATGCCTCGACCCGGAGTCCGGTGAGGCCAGTCACCAAGTTCTGCAGGTGATCCATGTCGGCCCGGTCGTCAACCGGCGAACGAAGAAACCAGGCGCCGCCGATATGCGCCGCCTCGATAGTCCCGTTCCGGGTCCGGACGGTGATCGCAGCCAGTTGGTTGAGGGAGACTTCGACGACTTCTCGGGATCGCCAATCCTCCAGCGCCTTGTCCACTGCGGCGAAGAAGGCCCCGCCGGTCAAGATAACGGTCTCTGAGTCGGTGGTCACGGCTCGATTGGAATCTAACGCGGTTGAATCTCCGATAGTGAGAGCATGGGTCTGACCGCCTGACAGCGTCAAAATGACCGTCGCTTCGGGGTGGTCGAGACCGTAGGCGCTGGGTTCCACTTCGTCCGACCCCAGTGAGCGATCACGCTTCAACTGAACCAGGGCCTGCAAGGCTGCATCGACAACCGTTGGGTCGGCCTCACCCTCGATGGGGTTCGTCAACCGCCATCCCTCGTTGTCTCGGCGGAGACTGAAGACGCCATGATTGTTGGTGATGTCCATAGCGACGACGGCGTCTGGGTCGAGGCCGCCGAAGATCCGACCTGCCTGGGTCCGAGCTTCGTCGCTCGTCGGCTGATGCCGTTCAAAAAACCAGATGAAGGCGCCAAGGACCAGGACGGCGCAGGCGAGGATCACGAGGCTCTTGCCCTTCATGATCGATCTCAGTGCCGCCGGCGGCGCCACACCAGAATACCTCCAACAATGGCGGCACCCGGCATGACCAGCAAGATCAGAAACAGAATCACCTGCATTTGGCCGCCTGACAGGTACAGGCTGCTCTGGTCAACCGCCCTTGAGGGAATGCCCAGAGCGTATTCTTGCGCAGCCAGCCAATTGAATGCGTTGACCGCGAGAACGCTGTTGCCGGCGTTGGCAAATTCGGTGTCCGAGAGGAAGTCCGAGTCACCCAGCACAATCAGCCGGGTTCCGGCCGGGCTTTGCTCGGGCGCCCCGGCGGGATCAGGTTCACTTATGGTCGTTTCAGGGACATCCGCTGTACGTTCAACGGCCAGGCCGACCGCTACCGGTCCGGGCTTGTCGAACTCACCCGAATCGACGGGCTCTCCCCGGAGCAGTTGACTGAGGTCGGTCTCTCCCCAGCCCGCAGCGCTGGTCTCGACCAGAGTGGTCACAATCCCCAAGGGTTCGGCCACCGCCGCAACCGATCGAGCCACCATGAAGAGGACCGCAAGGCCCTCCATGCCCTCGGTGACCGGGTGGTCACCGTAGGCATCGAGATAGACGGCCGAAAGATCATAAAAGGGCAGTTTCTTTGAGGGATCGATCACCAGATCGGCGCTGACCTCGACATCCCATCGGGCAAGCAGATCCTCCAGGCGAGTCATCCGCATCGTTCCGTCCGGCTCGATCAAGGGATCCAGGGCCACCATCAACCGGCCTCCGCCCTCGAGGAAGACATCAAGAGCGGCGATCTCGGGCTCGGTGAAGGAACGGGTGGGTCCAACGATCGCCAGCACATCTGCGTCTTCAGGTACATGACCCGAGAGCAGGCTGGTTTCGACCGCTTCCATGTTTTCCCGTTTCAAGGCCTCACTCAGAGCGCCGAGGCCGCGTTCCGAGCGGCCTGCCGGTTCGAGCGACGGTTCACCGTGACCGCCGACGAAATAGACCTTGGGCACCGCAGGCGCAACAAGGGAAAGTATGGCGGCCGTGAACTGTTCCTCGCCCTTGAACGCTTTCAGGGTCGGCTGTTGGCCGTATTGCATGCCAGAGTAGTCGAACTCGGCCATCTGGTCGGAGGTCACGTACTTGGACCGATCGCCGGCGGTGAAAACCACCGTATTGGCAACCGAGATGCCAAACTCCTCCGCCAGTTGCTGAGTCCTCAGCGGCTGGCGATCGGGGTCGATGAACTCCACTTTGATCGAAGCGGACGCCGCATCGTAACGGTCCATCAACTCGCGGACCTGGGGCCAGAGTCCGGAGCCAGGAGTCATGAAGACGATGATCTTGATTTCTTCCTGCAGATCACCCACGATATTGAGGCTCTTGTCGGACAGTGTGTAAAGCTCCGATGCCGTCCAGTCGGCGCGGTGCCAGTGGCGTGCGCCAAGCCAGTTGATCATCACCGCCAGGGCTATGACCAGCAGAGTAGCGGCAACGCCGATCGAGGAGCGGTGGAGGTCTTTTCGTCTCATCACGTCACCGTCCCTTCTTCAGTTCGAGGCTTCTGGTCGCGAGAAACAGGAAGAGCAGGCCGACGGACACCTCGTAGACGATGTGCCGCGTATCAACGATGCCCATCGCGTAGTCCTCCATATGGACCCAGAGGTCCATGTGGCCCAGGGCAGCCTTGAACAGGGAATCCGAGATTAGCAGTTGTTCCACTAGTGGCACGGCAAACAGGGCGACCAGGCCGACGAAGGCCAGAATGGCGGCGATCAGGTGATTGCTGGTCAGCGTCGAAGCGAAGGTCCCGACACCGAGGAAGAGGAATCCAACCAGAAGCACGCCGAGATATCCAGCCAGGACCGGTCCCAGGTCGATATCGGTGTATCGACGAAGGATGACGACGTAGAGTCCGGTCGGCA
>CBDTUG010000182.1:0-4868 GCA_965363555.1 uncultured Thermoanaerobaculia bacterium | reverse complement strand
CCGTGGAGGTCGCGGAGCGACCAGCGTGGGCAGGATCGAGCGATTTCAAGCAAACGCGTTCTTGGAACTGAGCCCTGAAACCTGAAATTTGAGACCAGAGACTTGAGATACTGCTTCGAATTCTCGCTTTGTTGGAGCGGGAGTTGCTAAGCCCCTGCCTCACGGAGGAATTTTAGGAGTCGGGATTGCCCGTCATTTTTAAATCCGAGGAACCGTGCCCCAAAACCGCCGACTGCCTCCCTGCCCTCGAAAGTCTTACGCACAACCGCCACGTCACCCTCGACTTCTCCCTCCGGAAGGAAAAGCGTGAACCGGAAAGCAGTACCCACTTCGGGGGCGTCCTCAGTGCCGATCAGCATGCCGCCACCTGAGAGGTTGTCGGTCGTCCACTCAAAGCGATTCCTTCCGGAGATGGCCGAAACCTCAATTGCCAAGGGTAATCTCAGAACCATCGGCTGAGCGACCTCGATCAGGCGTTCGAGCACGATCCTCAGGACCACAGGCCCTTCTTCGACCGAAAGGGTCTTGTTGACACCCCGCCCGACCAGCCCTGAAGCAGCCCTGAGCCTGTCCTTTCGAACCAGCAAGACCAGGCCGGTCCCATAATTGGGGCTATCCTTGGCCCTCATGGCGTCCAGGATTCCGCCCAACTGGCCGGTCTCAAGAGGGTAGTACGATACGATGGCGCGAAATCCCTGGCGGTCCAGATGTTCCGTGGCACGTCCGGCGTCGGGCTCCACAATCACCTCAAATCCGGCATCAGCCAGATCCGGTTCAAACCGAGCGATCGTCTCGGGATTCACCCCGGTCAGGAGAATTCTTCCTTTGTTTTCCGTCATGACCCTACATTACACTATCTTGAGGTCCAGCGGGAGGATCCTCCTCTCCCCGGAATAGGCAGCTATGGGATCCGCCGGGCTGGCCAGTCGCTTTACGGTGCCGGCTCCGCCGAATCAGTGCCGAAAGATGCCCTTTCCTCGAATCAGAAGCCACAAAAAAAACGGTCCACCAAGGAACGCCGTGATGACCCCAACCGGAAGCTCGACCGGCGCCAAAATTGTCCTGGCCACCGTGTCGCACGCAACCAGGAAGGTCCCACCAAATACCATCGAGACCGGGAGAAGCACCCTATGGTGGCCACCAACCAGGAGCCGACAGATATGCGGCGCCATCATGCCCACGAACCCAATCGGTCCGCACACCGACACGACGGCGGCAACGACCAACGAAGTCCCAAGGAAAATGGCGATCCTGGTCCGTTGAACGTCGACTCCCCGCCCGGCTGCGATCTCGGGCCCCACCATCAAGAGGTCGAGGTCTCGGACGCGCCACCCGACGATCAGGGCCCCGACTACGACCGCTGGGAGCATCACCACAAGCGATCCCCAGCGGGCCTCTCCCAGCCCTCCCATCAGCCAGCGAACAATTCTGAACGAGTCACCTAGATTGGCGGTGTACTGCAGGAACAGGATCAAACTGGAGAAAAAGAAGGTCATGGCCACGCCAGCCAGCAGAAGCACAGTAGTCGAAAAATCCGGCCTCAATCGGGCCACACCCCATACGATACCCACTGCCAGAAGCGATCCAACGAACGCCGCCACCGGTACCAACCATGCCCCACCCGACGCCACAAAGAAACCGATCCGAGTGACAAACGCTACGCCCAGAGCAGCACCGCTGGCCACGCCCAGGGTGAAAGGCGTCGCAAGGGGATTTCGAAACATCGCCTGAAATGCCGCTCCACCCAAGGCCAAGCCAGCGCCTCCGACAAAAGCCACCACCACCCTCGGGATCCGTATTTGCCACAAGATGACTGATGCAGGCTGCCCACTAGACGGGTCAACAACAGCGGACCAGGGAATGACATACATGCCAATCAACGGAGCAGCAAGGACCACGAGCACGGAGAGGCTCATCAGAAGGAGCGCCTTCGATCTCATCGTCCCTTTCATCCCCGGCCCCGAGAGGGAACGACCAACGGCACGGTGCCTCCGCTTCGCTCAACCAGTTCAAAATCGTTTTGATAGATGGAGGCCAGGCGATCAACATCCAGCAGTCCCCTCGGGGCTCCGGCGTAGGCCACACGGCCGTCCTTCAGGGCCAATACCGAGTCCGAACAACCGACAGTGGCATTGAGATCATGCGTCACCACAACAAGGGTATATCCAAGGTCACTGTTGAGGTGATCCAATAAATCCAGGACCTGCACCTGATGGCGGTAATCAAGGTAGGACGTCGGTTCGTCCAGGAGAAGGACTCTCCCTCCCTGGGCCAGGGCGGCAGCTATCAGTGTCCGTTGCCGCTCCCCACCAGAGAGCGTGCCCAAGAGTCGTTCTCCGAGATGGGAGACCTCAGTAGTCGCCAACGCCCGTTCTACGGCTTCGAGATCCTTGCGTCCCAAGGGTTCCCAGGGACCAAGATAGGGATACCGTCCCATTTCGACGAAGGCCCTGACGCTGAAATCGACGTCGCCGAGGTCTGTCTGAGGCACAAAACTGACGGTCCGAGCCAATTGTCTTCGGCCGAACTGCGCCAGGTCCTTTCCCTCGAGAGTTATCATCCCCATGCTCGGCTTGATCAGACGGTCAAGGACTCGTAAAAGGGTCGTCTTGCCGGCACCGTTGGGTCCGACGACGGTCAGAAACTCCCCTTCTCTCAAATCGAAGGAAATATCATCAAGCAGTTTGGCGCCGTTGAGTCGCACACCAAGCTCACTGAGGCGGAAAACTACCCCCACGGCGCCTCCGGATGCAGAGCTCTGGCGAACGATTCCACCACCTCGGCAACCCGAGGCCCCGGAATGGACAGAGAGTGCCGGCCCAGAATATGAACCCGCCCCTCCCGCACGGCTCGGAGAGACCGCAGACCCTGCCAGTCGCCCAGGGCGGTCCCGACATCCATACCACTGGCTTCCAATTCCGGAATGACATCGATAATGTCATCAGGATCCATTTGAACGAGGCCCTCGATCGAGATCTCGGGATAGGCCCCGGCCACCCCGCCGGGCACGACGTTGACGCCCCCTGCCAGTTTGAGAACGTCGTCAAAAAATGCTCCCGGCCCGGCAGCCCACACAGTTAGCAGACGTCCAGACCCCGGCTGACGGCCGGCAGAAACGAGGACACGGGGTTCTGGGCGACCCGCCACCGTGACACGAATTCGTTCGAGGCTCTCTTCAACCTCAACCCTCAACGCATCGCCCCGCCCGGGCACTCCACAAGCCCCTGCCAGTTGTTGAAAGGAAGCCAAAATATCGGCGACCCCTTGCTGGTCGATCCGAACTGTTCGGATGCCCAGCCCAGCCAGATAGCTCTCTGCTTCAGTGTGACTCTCCATCAGCACGACCAGATCGGGCTCCAGAGCGACGATCGCCTCCCAACTGGGGTCCAAATAACCCCCGATCTTGGGAAGTGTAAGGGCCTCTTCTGGGTAAAGACAGAACCGGGTCACCCCGACAATCCTGTCTCCCAGGCCCAGAGCGAACAGCGTTTCAGTCAGGGCCGGCGACATCGAGATGATCCGCTCAGGCGGCGGAGAAACCGATACTGGACGAGGATCTTCTACACCGCACCCCAGTAACATCACCGCCAACAGCACGCCGAATGACCTCCGAGCGCGCATGGAGAAAGCATATTTAACCTCCTGTGTTCCCTTTGCGCTCTTTGCGTCTTTGCGAGAAAACTGTCTTCCTCCGCACCCTCGAAATGACGCCGCCGTCCATGCGAAGGTCCAGCGACCCCGCCTATGATTTGACCCTGAAAAACACAATATCTCGCAAAGATCGCGAAGAACGCAAAGAGGTAGAATAGAACCCTCCCTGTATTTCCTCTGGGCTCTTTGCGCACTCTGCGAGATCATTGTCTTGCCCGCGATTCTCTCCCCTGATCTCTGAGACCTGAGACTTGAGACCTGAGACCCAACGCCTGGGCCGTTGCTCCGAGATTTCGAAGAGGTCGCGGCACCAGTGGCAAATGGGGAAACCTGCCAAAGAGCCATCAATCCTCGGAATCCGTCAACAGGTCCGCCGACGTTTGTTCACCGTCTTCCAACTCCACCTTTTCAATCTTCGAAAAGCGGCTGGTGATCTTGCCGGCGGAGGTATGGACTTCCTTGACGTCCCGATGGGCTAGGTCAATGTGCTTCGCCAGCTTGTCCATCCTCTCCTGAAAGCGACCGAAATCCACGGACAATGCCCTGAGGTGTTTTTGAATGATGTGGACCTGTCGCCGGGTTGCCTCGTCCTTGAGCACAGCGCCGGCCGTCGTCAAAATAGCCATCAACGTCGTCGGCGAGACCATCCAGACCCGCCGTTGTTGTGCAAATTCCACCAGGTCGGGATGGTGGGCATGGATTTCCGCAAAAACGGCCTCGGCAGGAAGGAACATCATCGCCCCATCCGCCGTTTCGCCAGGGATAATGTATTTCTCAGAAATGTCCTTGATGTGTTTCTTGACGTCCTGTTTGAAAAGCCGTGCCGCTACAGTTTTCTCCTGGTCCCCACGTTCCGGGTCAACCATGGTGCGGTAGTTTTCCAGCGGGAACTTCGCGTCGATGGAGACGTTCCCGGTTGGATCCGGCAGAAAAAGCATGCAGTCGACCCGGTTCCCGGTGCTCAGATTCTTCTGCATCTCAAATGCGGACTCCGGCATGAGGTTTCGGACCAGCGTATTGAGCTGAACTTCCCCAAAAGCCCCTCGAGAACTCTTGTCGGTCAAGACCGCCTGGAGGCTGACGACATTCCCGGACAACTCGGTGATCTTTTTCTGGGCTTCGTCGATCCTCTCGAGATGCTGTAAGACGCTAATGAAGGTCTCGGTGGTCTTTTCGAATCCTTCGGCCAGGCGTTTCTCGACCTGTCCGCTAATTTC
>CBDTUG010000181.1:0-4877 GCA_965363555.1 uncultured Thermoanaerobaculia bacterium | reverse complement strand
TTTTCGTTATTCCATCAGCATTTTCAGTCAAATTCTCAAATTGGCACAGGTTCTGCACTGAAAGGGCCACGACCGCCCCGCCTTCGAGGGTGGGCGGATCCGGCCTCTGAGCCGTGCAGCCGAAAGGACACGATGTGAGATATACAGTTGCCGGAAAACTCACGATCCTGATCACGGTCCTGCTGATCGCCATCTTCAGCGGGGCCGCGCTCCTGAATCTCTATATTCAGGAGCGCTCCGCAACTCGGATTCTTCGCCTCAACGGCACACAAATTGCGGACATGGTCGTCGGCGCCACCCGATCAGCGATGCTCCTCAACGACCGGGAACAGATCCAGCACACTATTGACACCCTGGCAAAACAACGTGACATTGAACGAATTCGAGTGATCGAAAAAGGCGGACGTATCGCCTACTCCACCGACCGGACCAAAGTCGGAACCATGCTCGATACGAGGGATGAACAGTGCATCGCCTGTCATCAGAGAATTCACCCGCCCGAATCCCTGCCGACCTCCGAACGAGCCCGTGTGCTGACCCGGAACGGGGAACGAATCCTCGGCATAACTCAGACCATCAAGAACGAATTGGACTGCTCCAACGCTGCCTGCCACGTGCATCCCGCCGAGGTGTTGTTGCTCGGCGTACTCGATGTCAACCTCGAGATGGCCCCCCACGATCTGGCCCGCAAGGAAAGCGCCACCGAAATCCTGGTCGCCAGCCTGATCGGTATTCTACTTGTGGTTGGCACAACCATCTGGACGGTCCACCGACTGGTCCATAGGCCGGTTTCAAAATTGATCAAGGAGACAAAACGAATTGCCTCCGGCGATCTCTCGGCAAGGGTTCCGGAGGTCTCTAACGACGAGCTGGGAGTTCTCGGCAAAACCTTCAACCTGATGGCCAGGGACCTGGAAACCGCAAGGGAAGAACTCCTCGAATGGGGCAAGACACTGGAACAGCGGGTTGCTGCCAAGACGCGGGAGTTGGACCACGCCCAGGACCAAATCCTGCAAGCGGAGAAGATGGCGTCTCTGGGCAGGCTGGCAGCCGTGGTCGCCCACGAGATCAACAACCCCCTGGCCAGCGTCGTCACCTACGCCAAGATCATCGTCCGCAGGCTCAAAAAGCAGGACGTTTTGAGCGACGAATGCACGGAAAATCTGGCCTACCTGGAATCGATCGCTTCGGAGGCCTCCCGCTGTGGCGAAATCGTCAGCCAGCTCCTGGCGTTCGCTCGGCGAAGGCCAGGACAGTTCGCTCAGGTCGATGTCAACTCCCTGGTGGACAAGGCACTGTTCCTGGTTCACCACAAGATTGAGCTGGCCAACGTTACGACGCGAAGCGCTCTTTCCGAAGAACATCCGGAAGTCGTTGGAGACCCGTCACAAATCCAGCAGGCCCTGATGGCCCTTTTGATCAACGCGTGTCAGGCAATGGTCGACGGCGGTGAGATATCGCTGATCACCCGGCCCACTTCCGACGGCGTCGAGATCGAGGTGGCCGACACCGGGCCCGGCATGACGCCTGAGGTGGCCCAGCACGCTTTCGAACCTTTCTACACCACCAAGGAACAGGGAAGTGGAGTTGGTCTCGGCCTGTCTGTCGTCTACGGCATCGTCCAGCGGCACGGCGGGCGTGTCGATCTCGACACCGCTCCGAATAGAGGGTGCCGATTCACTCTCTTCTTCCCCAATCTGCCCCCGACTTCCCCCAACCAGGAGAAACGGTCATGACACATCGAAGCCCTCGCCTATTGATCGTCGACGACGAGTTGCATGTTCGGGAATCACTTTCCGCATGGTTCACAGAGGACGGCTATGACGTTTCGACCGCGGCCGGTGGCAAGGAGGCCTTGGCAGTTCTTGGCCGCCAACGATTCGACGTGGTCATCACCGACATTCGAATGCCGGGAATGGACGGCATCGAGCTGCAAAGGCACATCCACGAAACCGAACCGGAGATCGCCATCATTCTGGTCACCGCATATGCCTCGGTGTCGACAGCGGTGGAGGCACTCAAAGAAGGGGCCTACGACTACCTGGTGAAGCCCTTTGACCCGGAGGAGATGTCCCGGGTCGTCGAAAAGGCCTGCGAGAAAGTGCACCTGCGCGAGGAAAACGTCACCCTCAAAGAAAGGATCAGCGGCTCGAGACAAGAGATCGTCGTCGGCACGATCCCCGCGATGAAACGTGTACTGGACCTTGTCAGTTCGGTCGCACCGACAGAAGCGACCGTGCTCATCCGCGGCGAAAGCGGAACGGGAAAAGAACTGGTGGCACGTCAGATTCACGCCGCCGGGCCCAGGGCCTTCGGACCGATGGTCGCGATCAACTGCGGCGCCTTGCCGGAGGGCGTATTGGAAAGTGAACTCTTCGGCCACGAAAAGGGCTCCTTCACAGGCGCAACCGCCCTCCGCAAGGGCAAACTGGAACTGGCCGACGGAGGGACCTTGTTCCTCGACGAGATCGGTGAAATTTCACCTCGAGTTCAGGTAGACCTTCTGAGGGCCCTTGAAGACCGCAAGATCATCCGAGTCGGCGGGAGCCAGGAAATTCCGGTCGATTTCCGCGTCGTATGCGCCACGAACCGAGACCTCGAGGAGGCCATCCGAGACGGCAGCTTCCGCGAAGACCTCTACTACCGTATCAATGTTTTTCAAATCAACATCCCACCTCTTCGCGAACGGCCAGAGGACATCCTCCCGATCGCCGAGCACTTCCTCAAGAAATTCGCCCATTCGATGGGACGCCGAGTCAAGAATTTTTCGCCCGAGGCCCGCGACCTGCTTGTCAGGTATCCGTGGCCCGGCAACGTTCGGGAGTTGGCCAACGCAGTTGAGCGAGCGCTGGTCGTGTGCCACGAGGGCGAGATCCAACCGAAATTCCTGCCGATCATAGCCCGGACGGGCGCCGGGGGACTCGGGGGTGCAACCGACGACTTATCGCTGCAGGCCGTCGAACACCATCACATCCGAAAGGTCCTGGAACTGTCTCAATTCAATGTTACCCACGCGGCCAAAAGCCTCGGTATCGACCGCGTGACCCTCTACAATAAAATGCGGAAGTACTCCATTGAAAGGCCATAGGGAACCACCGAGCCATGCGAGACCCGTGGTGTGTCGAACTGGTCAGGATCGGAGCTGTTCTCCCTGTCATGCTCCGGGTCCTTCGAGAAGACCTGGCTGGAGTTCTTGCGCATCCAGTCTGGATCGCGCCGGATCATATCGACCCGGCGCCGGCCTTCGATCCTGCCAGGCGGCAATACCTGGTATCCGCTCTGATGGAGACGCTTCTCTTCAGGCCCCGAGAAGCCGGTGTCTACACGATCGGAGTGACCGACGTCGACCTGTTTCTGCCTGTCTTCACCCATGTATTCGGCACAGCTCAACTTGGCGGCCCTGTCGGCGTCGCGTCGGAATTTCGGCTTCGTACCGAGCTTTCAGGGGACCCATCAGACGCCGGCATGCTTCGCCGGCGCTTGCTCAAAGAGGTCCTTCACGAATTGGGACACACCCTCGGCCTCGTGCACTGCAAAGCCCCGTGGTGCGCGATGAGCCCGTCCCGCCTGCCTGAGCAGATCGATCTCAAAGACGCCATGTTCTGTCCGGCCTGCGCCGCAAAAACAAACGTTCCAGATCATTTACTTGCGCCAATCCATACCCGGGAAGGAGAGAGAGAATGAGAATGACACGAGTCTCAGGGATCAGGGAACGGGGATCAGGGATCAGGGCGCCGGCCGGTCCCGTAGCCCTCAGCACCGCGGCTCTTATTGTGGCCGTGGTGGTGATCGCCACTGGGCTAGGGGGCACGGCTTCAGCTCAGGAGGCAGAGCCTGTCATCTCTGAGCCACCGCCACCGGTGAATTGCGTCTACCCTTCCAAAATTGGAGAGGTGACATTCCCCCACCAGATGCACACGGAAGACTTCGAGATGGAGTGCGTCGCCTGCCACCACGAGGTCAATGCCACTAGGCTTCAAAGTCCTCACGAGGAATACTTTGAGGACTTTTGGATCCGCTGCTCCGAGTGTCACCACGACCAGGACCATGCGATGCCGGCCAAAAAATGTTCGACGTGCCATCACCCGTCGCATGACATCACAGACCAGACCCTGAGCGCGAAAGTCGTTGTCCACAGGGTCTGTTCAGAGTGCCACGAGATCGGTACAGGGGCAACCGCAAGCGCCAGCTGCGAGTTCTGCCACACCGGTCCGCGGCTCCCCCGGTAAAGGAGGAAGAAATGGACAGAAGGAAATTCCTTGCTCTGGCCGGAGCAGCTACGGCAGCGCCCCTGGTCAGCAAATCCGCGCAGGCCCACGAGATCACCAAGGACGGTCCAGAATTTATGGGCGTCCTGGTCGATACGACTCGCTGCATTGGCTGCCGCCAGTGTGAGGTCGCCTGTGCCGAAGCCAACGGTCTGCCCGTGCCCGACATCAAGAATGATCAGGCCCTGGACGCCGAACGAACGACGACCACCGACCAATGGACCGTCGTCAACCGCTACGAGACCGATCAGGGCGAGATCTTCGCCAAGAAACAGTGCATGCACTGTGGCCAACCTGCCTGTGCGGCCGCGTGCCTGACAAACGCGATGGAAAAAACCGAGATCGGGCCGATCATCTGGGATGGCGACAAGTGCATGGGATGCCGCTACTGCATGCTGTCCTGCCCATTCAATATCCCAAAGTTCGAGTACCACAGCATCAATCCCAAGATCCAGAAGTGCATCATGTGCTCCGATCGGCTGGAAGAGGGTGGCATGCCTGCATGCGTTGAAGCCTGCCCGGCCGACGCACTGATGTTCGGCAAGAAACAGGAGCTGATGCAGATCGCACGGGTGCGAATTTACAGCCACCCAGATACCTACGTTCGCC
>CBDTUG010000180.1:0-4903 GCA_965363555.1 uncultured Thermoanaerobaculia bacterium | reverse complement strand
CAGGATGATATACCACGGTTTCATGACTTTAAGCGCTACAAGGCATATGGCCAGGAGGGAGATAAACGCAGGATAGGCCACAACGCTGGGTTTGTCGAAATAGGCCAGACAGAAAGAAAAACTCGAAGAAACAATGACAAGAACAAATATGACAACTGTGCGGTAGGGAAGTTTGTATTTGTGGCACAATAGAATGATGAACGGGATAAAACTGAAATAGACCGTGCCGTGGAAAAAACGCAGCGCCGTGATGCCACCCGTCAGGTAGGGCGGGAGGCCGGATATCTCCACGAGCAGGGGCTGGTATATGAGCGGCCAATGCTGATAAAACGGCGGAAATTCGATTCCGTGCAGTTCGGCGAACTTGAATACCGTTGCGCAGTACATGCGGGCGCTGGAATCACTGTTGCCAGGAAATTTTATGGTGAGAAGCGCCACCAGCAGAAGCTGGCAAAACAGCGTCACGTTCAATAGAACGGCTGTCGTGTGGTCGGTTTTATTGAGCACGGAATTGGTTGCGGCCAATGAAGACCTGGCCTCGCGCCAAAGTGATCGTCCATACCGGGAAAGCCCGGCAACGGTTACGAGAAGCACGACACCGAACGCCGTCGCGGCATACAGGAGAGACAAATGTCCGATCAGGTACCAGCAAACGTAGTTGCTCAAAACTCCGCAGGTGAAAGAGACAAGCAACGTATCAAGAGCGAAGTCAAACCGCAGCCGCATGAGCCGGGCGATGCCGCCGGCCGTAAATCGCCCCAGCAAAATCAAATACAGGTAATAAAACATGGTGATGCCGGCGCCAATTAACGAACCGGTTTTGATCAATATATAGGTGGTAAAGAGCAGAAAAGTCACCGCGGAAGAGGTAGCAAAAGAACTGCGGATCGTGAATCTCAGAATGAGGGTCGCAAGCAAAGACACGGCCAAAAAGACGGGATACAAAAGCAGGATTTCGGACAAATGCCCTTCGTAGCGGAAGAGGAATTCCGTATTTTTCAGCAGAATATATGATACGTAGGCAATGGCTGCATAGAGCGCCACATGAGTGAACACCGCCGCAATCTTCTGCATTCCTCGACGTACCGTCGAGCTCGCGAAAACCTCGATCAAAATGCCCAGGAGCAGACTCAGGCCTGCGGCGACGGCAAAACCCATTGCTGTTCGGCCGGGAATGTTTTCGGTGGATCCATCCAGGAAGACCCTGTGGATTCGATAATAGTACCCAAGCAGACCTCCGGAAAAAGCACAAATCAGGAGAGTTGCCGGACTAATGGCCTTACTCGCGGCCGGGAAACCCCAACGCATCAATTGGGCCTTTCACTTGGTTTGTCGAAATCGCAGATACGGCCACAAACCGTTGCAAGTACGTGATTGTGACATATACCGAAGTTGCTGCAAACAACTGGAGGGGAAAGACACCGACCAGGCATCCGCCAACCCGAATCTGATTCTACCACACCCCAACAACCGGCATCAAATCGATTCCGACTCCAGCAACTCACCCCCAGGCCTCGTCGCCGGCGCCGCCACCGGTACGGTGCTCAGGAAAGTTCCGAATTCCTTGACCTCTTCCATCCGGCATGACCAGACCAGTTTGCCATCGTGTACGGTGATGTCCGGGCAACCGTCGCACATGCTCTGGTCGCCATTGGCCATGAAATCCACCGGCTGGATGAATATGATCGTCTGCAGATGGGAACGCTCGAAAAGGCGCAGCGGATTGCGAAGGGCTGCGCCGGGCCAATTGCCGAGGGCCTTGCGCGTGTGCGGGTCCAGAAGCGAAAACAGCAGCATGGCGGTGCGGCCATGGCGGCTTTCACTGGGCGATACATAAGACAGGTAGCGGCCTGTCTTCAGGTGGTAAAAACTCATGGCCAATTCCGCGAACGTGGGGCAGGTTCTCCTGGTAGATCGTTGCGTTGAACGAGCAGGCGACCCCACCGACCTTGGCGACCATCCGGGCGTAGTGCAAGCGGAGCTCATTGAGTTTGATCTCATCCATCACCTTCCGAATTGGCTGACCTTGTGAGCGCACTCCCGTAGGGAACATACCCTTACATACACCAAGCCCGGGCCATGAGGCCCGGGCTTGGTATGTCGAATTGACCCAAATCCATTGCCGTTTGCACGCCAGGGATTCGGAGCCTGTCAATTGGCTGTCGGCACGTCTTCCTGCCAACCGAAGCTGCCTGCGTTGAAGACCTCGTCGTCACCGGTCAGGATGACCTGGATCGGGGAGTCGGTCGTCAGGCGCCATCCGGTAGGGCCCACACTCTCCACGGCATAAGAGCCAGCGGAAAGATCAATGAAACCGTACGTACCGTCCGCCGATGTGGCGGTCGTATCTGCCACATCGCCGCTCAAAATGACAGTGATCCCCTCGAGGCCGGATTCGTCGTCGTTGACGTTGCCGTCGCCGTTCAGGTCGTTCCAGATCTTGCCCTTGATGATGGCGGTTCCGCCGATATCATCAGCAGCCATGACGCCAAATTTGGCGGCCATGAAGGAGGAAACCGTACCGTCTTCCTGCACCAGGATCACGTAAATCATGGCCGACGTGGTGCCCACCATGCCGTCCAGGGGTTTCCTGACGACCTGGTAGAATCCCGAATCCAGATCATCGAAGCGATAGGTGCCGTCCGCGAGGGACATCGTGGTGACGGCGTCCATACCTTCTGCCGATAGCTCGAGCATGGCGCCTTCGACAGCACTCTCTTCCGGATCCATGACCCCGTCGCCGTTTTCGTCATCCCAGACCATGCCGCCGATGGAACCCAGGCCACTGCCAATTCCCGTATCGAGGCGGGCGGTGAAACCGATGGCGACACCTTCGTCGACACTGAAGTGGGTCTCGCGACCAAAGCTCTCTTCGCCGGGGGTCCACTGGGCATCGTCGTTCTCGAATTCGAAGACGATCGCTGCGCCAGGGCCGTTCTCGGCATTGTCGGGGTTGAGAACCGTGACCCCTGCCGGCAACAGGCTCAGGAAAGTCAGGGCGACGTCCTCGTCGAAGGTGCCGTCACCCATGTTCTTGACGCTGAGGTCGACTACAAGTGCATTCAGGTCGCTGTCGAAATGGATGTTCCGCCCGCGAATGGCGAAAGGACCCTCGATCGGGTCGTCCGGATCGCCGTTCCTGACCGAAAGAATCTCGAAATCGACCGAGTCGTCACCCAGGTCGACCCGGAATACGCCGGTGCTGGTCTGGCTTTCGCCGCCAGTCGGCTGGGTCGGCGTGTCTCCGGAACAGCCGGCCAAGCCCAAGCTCACCAGCGCCAGGATGAGGATCACCAGCCCGAGTTTAGGCCCATCGGGTACGCGCTTTGTATATCGTGACATATTATTCTACTCCTTCTTGAATATTCGGGATCCCGATTAATCGGATTCTTCCGCATCTTCTGGTACCTCGATCAGCGTATTGAGGACGATCACACCGGTGATCCGCTCATCATCCCCGCGAACGATCTCCTGCACGAAGCCGCGAACCTCGTCGTTGTGCCCGTTGTGCCACTTCGGGCGCTTGCAGGCGACCACTTCGCCTTCGGCCACATCCGCGTCGCGCGTCGCATCGAGCCGAACCCGGAAACCGCATTCCCAATCGTCGTCATGCCCACGGTCCTTTTCCGAGAAATAGACCTTGGTGCCCATGACTTCGAGGTAACTATCTTCGAGGTTCACGGCGGTCAGCGGACCGGTCAGGCGTCCCCAGCAGTCGTTCTGACGACAACCGTCGTCATCGTGTTTGTCCCCGTCATCATCACATCTCTTCACCTTGAATTTGTCAGCCACCAGGCGGTTGGGTTCTGCCTGGTATTCCCCTTTGGCGTCGACGTAGTCGCCGACCCGGACGAAATCGTCGAGGCCGTCGCTGCTCCTGACGCCAAAATGGGCCAACAGGAAGCTGGAGACCGTGCCATCCATTTCGACCAGGAGAACAGCCATCTCAGAAGGCGTCGTCCCTTCATAGTCGTCATGTGCCATGCGCACTACAGTGTAGAAACCGGGGTCCAGACTCTCAAAATGATAGGTTCCGTCTGCCGCGGTCACCGCGGTACCCAGGGGTGTAATCGTGGTGTCGTTGTCGGCATGCAAGGCCATGGTGATGCCGCCTGCGCCATCCTCGTCAGGATCGATCTCACCGTCTTCGTTGTCGTCGTGCCAGACTATGCCGCCGATTGTTCCTCCGGCGGGCATCAGCCCCACATCGACGCGCGCCACGAAGCCGATGGAGGTCCCGGAAGCAACCACGAAGCTCACATTGCGGCCCAGGCTTTCTTCGCCCGGACTCCACTCGCCATTGCCGTCTTCGAACTCGAACACGATCAGTGCACCGGCGCCGTCCTCGTCGTTGTCCGAATCGAGGATGGTCAGGTCGCTGGGAATAAACTGCAGGAAGGTCATCCCGACCAATTCCGGATAGGCGACTTCCGCGTCATTGTAGACCGAAAGGTCGACCGACAGGACGCCCAGATCCGAGTCGTAGGCCAGATTCCGGCCGCGCACCAGAAGGGTGCCGGGCTCGGGATCGTCGATCTCGTTGCCCACCTTGGCAGCGAACTCGAAATCGATCAGGTCGTTGGAAATCTCGCCCCGGACCAGGCCACTGAGGCGCTGCCCGGTGGTCTCCGGACTCGCAGGACCATTCTGGTCCGAACAGCCGGCGACCAGAATGACCGCTGTCAGCAAGAACAGCAGGTTTCTCTTACAGAACATGGATACCTCCATCGGTGTAGCTAGAAAGGCACTCCGGGTCATGCCATTGACACGACCCAAAATGACTGCCAAATCGGGAAATTGGACTGTGAATCGAAACGTCCGAAACGGACGAAATCCCCTCCCCCTAAATAACCGTTACTACAATACCAAACTTCAATTTTAGAAATCGGCCACATCTTTTTGG
>CBDTUG010000179.1:0-4918 GCA_965363555.1 uncultured Thermoanaerobaculia bacterium | reverse complement strand
CCGATGAAAAGGTCGGGCTAAACAGCCTGAATTCATCAATTTTTCCTCAGTTCTTCGGTCCAACCGACCACCAAATCGAGGTATTCAGACTGCTCGTTGTCGTTTTTGACGCAGGCCAATACGCGCTGGGCGTCCGGGGTGAACCAGAATTTTACGCCCGTGATGTCTGGACTTCTGACCGGGACAATGTCCTCTGTGGCGCCAATGATCAACGAATCGCCACTGCCGTCGACCGCGACGGACTTCAACAAACCGTTTTCTTCCTGATAGAGGATTTCCTTGCCGTCTGCGCTCCACTGAGACCACGTGCCGGAGTTGTCCGAAACCTGCCATCGGCGTCCAGGACCTGGAAAGGGCGTGACATAGACTTCGCCTCGCCCTGATTCCTGGGAAAAATATGATATCCAGCGCCCATCCGGGGAGAACATCGCGGCGCCATCCTCAGCCTTGCTCTGGTAAAAGACCTCGGCGCTGGGGCCTCCCTCGAGATCCAGGATCCAAAGATCGTTGCCGGTCCCTGCCCCTTGTTTATCAAATGCAACAAAACGTGCATCTGGCGACCAACTGTTGGGGAAAACGTCCACATCAGTGGAAAAGACCAATTCGACTTCACTGTGGCCGGTTACGGACTTTCGGTAGATCGCCCTGGTTCCGTCCCGCCTCGACGAAAAAATCAGACTTTCTCCATCTGCTGACCACACCGGGTAGGTATCGCTGGCCTGGTCAAATGTGAACCGGGTTCGGAGGCCGCGTTCGATGTCAAGCATCCAGATATCCTGGGTTCCCGAAGCGATATCCAGAATGACCACGGCGGCGGTTTTGCCGTCGGGAGACAGGCTGACCTGCTCGTAATTCGCCTTTTCGCCAACGGGGTCCAAAGGCAAGCCGTCTCGATTGAACCACTGGAGGGTGTTCTCGGCCTCCTGAATGCCAGTCTGGTAAACCAGAACACCCTCATCGGTTGCCGAGAACACGCCGATCCCTGTCTGGGCCCTGACAATGACGTTTTCGGCTACCGGAAAGGCATCGCCGGTGAAGTCGAGAGCCTCGGGATCAAAAGGTTGGGCCATCAACATGTCGTCACGGACATAGAGGAGGTGCCCGGCTGCGAACCACCCAGTTGCGTTGGATTCGACCAGATCACGACCACTTCCGCCCTCGTCGAGTTCGAGAACTCTCACCTTGCTCATGTGGTCCCCGGCGTTGCTGCGAGCGTAGTAGATCACATGTCGGCCGTCGGGCAGAAACCGAGGCTGACGGTGAGAGTTGTCGCCGTTTGTAAAATCGAGTTCGCTGATCGAAACAGATTCTCCACCGACGGCAGCCACGCGGTGCAGCGTTGTCCCCGCGTCCGGCGTGAACACGATGACTCCCTCGGCGTTCCAAGTCCCGCCTTTACCGTCCACAGCATCACAAATAGTCAAAGGTGGACCACCATGCTCTTTGATTTTCTTCATTTTCCCAACGGTAAAAAAACCGACCCATTGGCTGTCCGGCGACCAGAACGGATAATGGCCACCTTCGGTTCCAGCAAGTGCATGCGCGCCGGACTGGTTGAGGGAACGAAGGTAGAGCATGAAATTCCCTTCGTCGTCCTGGGCACTGAAAACCAACTTCAGACCGTCAGGCGACACCGTGGCGGGACCGGGATTTAATGACTCCAAGTGAAATTCTGTGCCAGGAGGTGCAGGAATCGTTGAACGGATCACCCGCACTTCTTCACCCTTTTCGCCCCACAGGAGAAGGCCCAGAATCACCGCCACAATCCCGGCTGCGGCAGCCAGAATCCAACTCAGTGGCGAGCGGCTGGCCAGGATTTCTTGGCCGACAGCCACGCTGGGTTCGTCGACGGCGCATTCCTCCAGAGCAATTCGAGCATCCCCGATTGCCTGCAGACGCTCTCTCCGCTTACGGCGAAGGCACCGGCTGATCAAATTCTTGAGGAACGCAGGGGTTTCGAGAGGAAGTTCGTCAAGATCAACATCGTCCTTGAGCACCGACGCCATCACGTGCGAAACGGTCTCGCCGGCAAAGAGCTTGTTTCCGGTCAACATCTCCCACAAGACGACGCCGAATGCCCATATATCGGCCCGTTGGTCTGTGGCAGTTCCTGCCGCTTGTTCCGGCGCCATGTAGGCAGCGGTGCCGAGGATCACACCTGCGGCAGTTGCGTGTTGAGTCAGCGTCGGCGACAGCGATAAACTGGAATCGCCCCCCTCGGACTCCCACGCTTTCGCCAAGCCGAAGTCCAGCACCTTGACCGTACCGTCAGGCCTGACACGGATATTTGCGGGCTTGAGGTCACGGTGGACGATTCCAGCCTCGTGCGCAGCCTCGAGAGCCTCGGCAATCTGCAGTCCCATTACAACGGTTTCATCGGCCGAAATTGGTCCTCGGGCAATGATGTCGTCGAGGCCTTCGCCCTCGACCAATTCCATCACCAAGACATGACGGCCGTCCAGGTGTTCCAGGGCATGCAAGGTCGCGATGTTGGCGTGATTCAACGAAGCCAAGACCTTTGCCTCGCGTTCGAAACGAGCGTGTCGATCAGGATCGTCAGCAAAATCATCCGGAAGCAGCTTGAGAGCGACCTGGCGGCCGAGGGTCGAGTCTTCGGCCAGCCAGACTTCTCCCATACCGCCCTGACCTAATTTGGCGGTGACCTTGTATTGGCCCAATACTGAGTCAATCATCACTTAACCTCCACCAAATTCTCCCAGTTTTGAACCAGGATCAACGCCTCGTCGGTTTCCTGTGCCTCTGTCGTATTGACCAAGAATCGCTGGCCGTCTGGCGCAACGTCAAATGTCATGTCTTCGACCCGAAGAACAGGAATTTTGAACAACGTTTGTGGATTTCCGAACACCAAGTCGTTTTTCCCCGAAACTGTCACGCTGGTAAGATTACTCTCACTGTCCACATAGAAAATTTCATCTCCGGTAGGGCTCCAAATTGGCGCTGAACCACCCGTGGTCGACACCTGCCATTTACGCCTCTCGCCCGAGGCGGGAACAACGTGGACCTCAGTTCGACCGGATTCATTGGATGCATAGACGACAAACCGTCCGTCTGGGGAGAAGTACGGATCGATGTCCGAAAACGGTGTGGCAACCAATGGACGTGCCTCGTTGTCTTCGAACGAATAGACCCAGACGTCCCACTCGGTTCCAGGCTGTATGGTCTCGAACACCAACAGGTTTCCGTCAGGCGACCAATCCCTCGGTACGAACCGCTTGTCGAACTCGAACACCAGGTCCTCATCGCCGAGACTGTTCGACGGCTTCCGACGAACTTCGCTACCGTTGGTTCGGGTCGTTCCGAAGGCGAGCCACCGACCGTCAGGTGACCACACCGGCGCCTCGTGGTCTTCCTCATCAAATGTCACTCGGGTGTTTGTCCCGCGAACGAGATCTCTGACCCAAATCGTCAAACCCTCGGTAAAGGAAACCTGGCGGCCGTCAGGTGATAGACGAAATTGAGTGTACAGGCCAACCGGAGCAGCTTCTGAAAGGAGATTCCCCTGGCGGTCGAACCACTGCAATCTCGAAGGCAAGCTCACTCCGGAACCCAGGTGGTAGGTGAGAACCCCCGTTTCGGAAACTGAAAAGACGCCCATCTCGTTGACTGTGTAGCCGACTCCCTCGGCCACCGCCATCTGCTCGCCCACGAGCACAAACTTCTCAGTGTCGAAAGCCCTGACGACCAACGAGCCGTCATGCCAATAAAAAAGGTGTCCGGGTGGCGCATACGCTGCCGAAGAGTTGACATCGATGATTCGGGTCCGGGACCCGTCGGCCAACGATAGGATGTCCAATCCACTCTGATCGTCGGCGGTGCCGCCTTCTGAAGTCTGCGAAAGGAAGATCAGGTGCTCTCCTCCTGGAAGGGCGATCGGCCATCGATGGCTTTTTTCACCCCGCTCGTCGTCCGGTTCGGTCAAGGCTCGAGGTTTGCCGCCTGCTGATGGAACGATCATCAATCCTGCTCGGTAGTCAGCCGCGTAGACAATCTGACCGTCTTCCAGCCAACAGCCTCCACGAGGCGCCGAGGCATCGGCCAAAATTCGCACTGAGCCCCCTGCAGCAGGGATCCGCTTGAGTTTGCCATCGGCGAAGAACCCGATCTGTTGCCCGTCAGGAGACCAGAAAGGATAGTCGGCGCCTTCGGTTCCGGCGAGTCTCTGTGCAACGAGAGTGTCGAGCCGGCGAATCCAAATTCTCTCACCGTCGTCGTCCTGAGCGACGAAGGCAATTGCTGTCCCGCCTGGAGACAGCGCCAGCCCCTCGGCCGGTCTGAAGGTCGCATCCTGGGGCGGTAGCACAGCGGATTGGATCGCGGCCTTCGGTCCTGCGCCTCGCAGCCAGTACATTGCAAGAGGGACCACCGCAAGCATTGCGGCCAATGACAAGATCCAGGGCGCCAATCGGGCCAGTTTTGAAGGCTTGGCGACAGGATCGACAGGAGCATTCGGCACCGATCCGCCGGCCCAATCACCTGCACCCTCGATCTCCATCCTTACGTCACCGATATCACGAAAACGGCTTTTGAGATCCTTGCTCATACACCGCCTGAGAATCCGGGTAACTGCTGGAGACAAATGTGGCGGGAGTGCTTCCCAATCGGGCTCTTTGGTCACTACAGCTGCAATGATGTCGGTCACGGTGTCGCCGTCGAAGATTTTACGGCCGGTCAACATCTCCCAGACGACGACTCCAAAAGCCCAAATATCGGCTCGCTTGTCGACTGGCTTGCCGCGTGCCTGTTCGGGCGCCATGTAGGCCGCTGTTCCTAGGATGACGCCGGCAGCTGTTGCATTTCTTGTCATCGTTGGCGAGATCGATAGGCTGGAATCTCCGCTCTCGGTGTCCCACTCTTTGGCGAGCCCGAAGTCCAGGACTTGGACAGTACCGTCAGGTCG
>CBDTUG010000178.1:0-4930 GCA_965363555.1 uncultured Thermoanaerobaculia bacterium | reverse complement strand
TTCGTATAGCCGGTTTGGTCAAGGGCGTCGACGTTCTGATCGGCGGCCATGCCGACGCCGGTCAGGAAACACCCTTCGTTCACCCGGAAACCGGCACGCTGATCTGTCAGACCTACGGCCAGGGTACGCGTCTGGGTTACTTGAAACTGATGATCGACAATGAGAGCGGCAAGGTTGTCGGCCACGATGGTCGTCTGCTGCTTGTCGACAGCGATGCCCTCATGCCGCACCCAACTGTGGCTGCCAAACTCGCTGGGTATCGAGCCCGTTTTCCCGAGACCGATGAGATCCTCGGTCAGACCGCCGAACGCTTCACCCGTCGCTACAACGAAGAGTCCGACCTGGGAAATCTCTTCGCCGATATTTTGCGTGCGCACGGCTCGACCGATATGGCCTTCGTGCATTCCGGTGGAATACGCGCCGACCTCCCCGCTGGGCCGGTCACACGCGAAAATCTGCTTGACGCTTTTCCGTTCATCGATTTTGTCTATATTGTGTCGATGACTGGCGAACAAATCCTCAACGTCCTCGAGCAAAGCTTCACCCTCGAACGCGGCGTACTTCAGGTCTCGGGTTTAAGAGTCGAATACGATGTGTCACAACCGATCGGAGACCGTGTGCACCAAGTTTGGATGGCAGACAATGTACTCGATCCGAAGGCCGAATATTCAGTCACAACCTTCGATTTTCTTGCTTCGGGAGCGGATTTGTATTCAGGCTTCACCGAAGCCAAGGTGGTGGTTGGCGACGGTCCAGATTTCGCCACCCTTCTCGAGGCCCATTTTGAGGGCCGCGAAACGGTCGTCGTGCCGCCCCGTGGCCGACTTATTCCTGTTGGGTAACAGAGGTCGATTCGACTCCAGGGAGGTTTTCATCCATGAAACGACTGCATTTTCTTCTATTGGCCCTCGTGATGGCCGGTACCGCGTCCAGCTCCTCTGCCCAGGCCCCGGCCTCACCAGAATCGGAGCGCCCCAATATCCTCATCGTCCTGGTCGACGACCTCGGATATGGTGATCTCGGCAGTTACGGCCATGCAGACATCCGTTCCCCCAATCTCGACCGTTTTGCCGAAGAGGGTGTTCGTTTCACCGACTTCTATTCGGCGGCGCCTGTGTGCTCGCCGGCACGGGCCGGATTTCTCACCGGAAGGATTCCCAGCCGAATCGGGATCTACGATTGGATTCCACCGGGCAGCGACGTACATCTGCCGGCCGAGGAAATCACGGTAGCCACTCTGCTGCGTCAGGCCGGCTATGCGACTAGCATGTTCGGTAAATGGCATCTTAACGGGGCTCTTGACAGTGATCAGCCCCAGCCCAACGACCATGGCTTCGACCACTGGTATGCGACCGCCGGCTTTGCTATGCCCAGCCATCGCGACCCGGTCAACTTTGTTCTCAACGGCAAAGAAATAGGGCCGCTCTCGGGTTATGCATGCCAACTCGTGACCGATGAAGCCATAAGGTGGCTGCGCGAGGTTCGCGATCCGGCCAAGCCCTTCTTCCAATACGTCAATTATCACGAACCTCACGAGGCCATTGCCTCGCCACCCGAGCTGGTTTCAGGCTACCCGGCCACTCAGAATATCAACGAGGCCGAGTATTTCGCCAATGTCACCAACCTTGACCTGGCGGTCGGGCGCTTGCTGGCCGCGCTCGACGAGTTCGGCCTCACGGAAAATACCTTTGTACTCTTCACCTCGGACAATGGGCCAGAGATGCTCAATCGTCACCCACAGGCTCACCGCTCCTACGGTTCGGCGGGACCGCTCCGTGGCAAAAAACTCCAACTCTGGGAGGGCGGCATCAAGGTGCCGGGCATCGTTCGCTGGCCGGGTCATATACCTCCGGGGACCGTCTCTAGGACGCCGGTCAGTGGTATCGACCTGCTTCCGACCTTGTGCGAGTTGGCCGGGGTTCAAGTGCCCGAAATAATCGATCTGGACGGTGCAAGCATGGTCCCGGCCCTGAATGGAAATGGCGTAATTCGCGACGTGCCGCTCTTCTGGTACCACTACAAGTCGTGGGGTGGGCCCAAGGTTGTCATGCGCCGTGACCGCTGGAAGCTGGCTGGATATTGGGACGGCGCGGAGCGGCTTCGAACCGACAGCTCAACCATGCGCCCGGGTGACCTCAACCTGATCCGCACTGCCCGCCTGGTTCGTTTTGAACTCTATGATCTCGAGAACGACCCCGGCGAACGTACGGACGTGGCTGCTGCCGAACCTTTGGTGTTCAAGGAGATGAGAGCCGAAATGGTACGCCTTTACACCGAAATTCAGGGCCAGGGTCACGACTGGAGGGAGAGTTGGCTTCGGCGTTGGTGAGAGATGCTACAGGTGGCTACGACCGAATTCTCCATGGATCAAGGCAACGCTGGAAATACGGTATTTCTGTGATCCCAGCTGATCAAATTCGCCCATCGAACATCACCTTGCCCGAGATCACACCCGAGGGCGTGGAGACGGTTTTGGATTTCTTCATCAAACGCTTTGGGCACATAGATCGCGAAACCTGGTTTGCCCGATTCTCGTCGGGCAAGGTCTGGTGTTCTTCCGGAGTTCTCGACCCGTCCAGCGTGTATCGTCCCCTGGAAGAGGTGCACTACCGTCGTGAAGTCGATCAGGAGCCACCGGTACGAACCGATTATTCTACGATCTGGGAGGACGACGATCTGCTGGTCGTCGATAAACCCCCGAACCTGCCGGTCATCCCAGGTGGACCCTGGGTTCGTCACACCCTGCTGCATCTGCTCGAGCAACAAACAGGGAACTCCGAACTGGTCCCGCTGCACCGCATCGACCGTCTGACCTCTGGCCTGGTCGTCTTTTCCAAGAGGCGGTCGACCCGAACCGATTTCACTGCAATGTTCCAGTTTGGGGCGCCGATCGAAAAGACCTACACGGCGGTCTGCGAGGTCGGCTCAACACCGCCGATCAAGTACGCATTCCTCGAACACCATATCGCGCCCTGTCCCGAGCGATTCTGGTTCCAGATCACGATCCCCGCCCGCAAAAACAACGCACACTCAATCATCAACCTGATCGATGCCGACAAAAATCTGGCCCTGTACAGCATCACGCCTTCAACCGGACGCAGACACCAGATTCGGGTGCAACTCGCCGCAGCAGGCTTCCCCATTGCCGGCGATCCTCTCTACGGAAGTGACCCATGCAAGGACCCCGACAATCGGGGACGCCGGATGTGGCTCGACGCCCACCGGTTGACTCTGGCACATTTTCAGTTGAAGCAACTCGGAAAAAGTTTGAGCACCGAGTGGATCTCGTCCCGCACGCCCGAAATGATGTGGCAGGGAGCACAAAAGAGCCTGTAGGGAGAAAACACCGATTTATTCCGCAAGACGTTTGAGAGCCTCCTCGGCCCTTACCCGAACGTCTTCGGTCGGGGTTCGCGAAAGCAGAACTTCCCACGCAGCGCCGCCTCCCTTTTTTCTGCCGAGGTCTTCCAGTAGGTACGCAAGGGCCATCCGGGCCGAGAGGTGACGGGAATCGAGACCAACGGCTTCCTCGAGGTGCTCAAGAGCATCATGATCCAGGCCGTGCAGGCGCAGAAGCCCTGCGAGACGCAGCCGTGCATCAAGATTGTCCGGGGCGACCTCCACCAGGCGTTCGAGATCAAGAATCGCACCCTCGGTGTCCCCCACCCCAGCGCAGGCGTGTGAGAGATAGGTCATGATCGTCGGGTTGCCCGGGTCCTCGGCCAGCACTCGTTCGAGGACACCGATCGCGTACGGGAACTGGCGCTGATGCAATGCGCTGAAGCCCTCATTGATAGCTCCGAATATGGGCATCATGGCGGCGGGGTCCGGTCTGCTTGAGGGAGTACCTTTTGCTGCTTGTTCAAGCGAAAGACCGCTGCCTAAATATCCGAGTGCAGCCAGCCGCGCTCGTCTGCCCTCTGAAATGTTCTGTCGCTGGGCAGCCTACCCCAAGCCCGAAAAGCTGTACCAGTCGGAAGTTGAGAGATCGGGTTAATGTGGACCACCAAGGCGGTCTGGACTGATCATTCCGAGTCTGAACCTTGACACCGTCAACGCCCCTCCACTACTGTCGAAGCTCTATGAGGTTTTCGAATCAGGTCTGTGTTGTGACCGGCAGCTCGCGCGGGATTGGGGCCCACATTGCTCGGCGTTTCGCCGCTGACGGGGCGGCTCTGGTTCTCAACGGCCGCGGCGCCACACGGACCTCCTTGGAACAACTCGATACGCTCCGTGACGAAATCGAGGGGGCCGGGGGCCAGGCCGCGGTGGCGCCGGCCGACATCTCCGAGCGCGCCGGGGTCGAGCAGCTGTTTTCGTCGGTACAAAGCTCCTTTGGGCGACTCGATCACCTGATCTTGAATGCTGCGCGGGCGCCGATCAAAAACTACGACCGTTTGCTCGAACGGGATTTGCGACAACTCGTGGACACCAATTTCATCGGCAACGTGCTGTGTATCAAGAACGCCCTGCCGATGCTTGAAAAAACGGGAGGCTCAATTGTCTTCGTATCGAGCCTTGGCAGCCGGGTAGCCCTGCCCGAGTATCCCCTCGGCAGCATCAAGGCCGCCATGGAGGCGGTGATCCGAGACCTCAGCGTAATGCTCGATGGTCGCGGCGTCTCGGCCAACGCGGTCTGCGGCGGACTGGTCAAAACCGACTCGATCAAGACGCTGCGGCAGGTATGGCCAGGCATCGAGACTCTAAGCGACGAGTCCTGGATTTCCCCTGACGAAATCACCGACGTGGTCATGTTTTTGTGCTCGCACGCAGCTCGTGGAATTCGAGGCCAGACCATCGTCGTTGACCGCGGCCTCACCAACCGGCTGCGGGGGTTTTAGCGACTCACCCGCAAGGACCTCCGAAAAAACAAGGCGGAATCATTCAGAAGAGAATTACCACAGAGACACAGAGGACACAGAGAAAACAC
>CBDTUG010000177.1:0-4938 GCA_965363555.1 uncultured Thermoanaerobaculia bacterium | reverse complement strand
GTAGAATCTCGCCTTTGACGGCACCGGCCGTGTGGAGAAATCATGAGCGAAAAGAAAAAAGACCGATACCGAGAAACGCTGCAACTGCCGAAAACCGGCTTCAGCATGCGTGCCGGCTTGATTCGTAAAGAACCCGAGTTCCAGAAGCGCTGGGCGGAAATGGACCTGGGGGCCGCGATCCGGAAGGTTCCTCACCCTGCGGGAGAATTCGTCTTCCACGACGGCCCTCCCTACGCCAACGGGTCAATTCACCTGGGGCATCTGCTCAACAAGATCCTCAAGGATCTGGTCGTTCGCAGTCGGTCGATGGCGGGCTTCGATGTCGATTTTGTACCCGGTTGGGATTGCCACGGTTTACCAATTGAACACAAGGTAATGAAGGAGCTGGGCGACGAGGCTCTGACCTTGAGCACGATGGACATTCGTAAGCGTTGTGCCGACTATGCCGCCCGGTTCATGACTCTGCAGGCCGAACAGATGCAGCGTTTGGGGACTCTGGGCAGTTATGATCAGCCCTACTTCACGATGGATCCAGCCTACGAGGGTGCAGTCCTTGAGGTCTTCGCGGCTCTGGTTGCGGACGGTCTGGTCTACAGGGACCTCAAACCGGTCCACTGGTCGATCGAAAATCAGACGGCCCTTGCCGAGGCCGAATTGGAGTACTACGACCGCAAGGACACCTCGGTCTTTGTATGTTTTGAGGTCGAAGATCCGTCGATTCTGCCTGATGGCCTGAATGTTCCGGAACGCAGTACGGCGCATTTGATGATCTGGACGACGACGCCCTGGACCTTGCCGGCCAATCTTGCGGTGGCCATTTCGGCAACGGCCGAATACGGCTTATATCGAACTGACCATGATGGTCGGCCGACTCTGGTCGTCATGGCGGAGAATCTCAAAGAGAAGGTCTTAGGTCCGGATGCTGAACTCCTGGGACGATGCCGAGGCGTGGATCTGGTCGAGGCCGGCGTGCGCTATCGGCACCCGTTCATTGACCGGATCTCTCCGGTGGTCATCGCCGATTACGTCACCTTGGAAGACGGGACCGGCATGGTTCACACGGCGCCCGGCCATGGCTCCGAGGATTACATAACTGGACTCAAAGAAGGCCTGGACATCTATTGCCCGGTCCTGGGCGACGGCACATTTGACGAGACTGCCCCCGAGTGGTTGCAAGGCAAAAGCGTCTGGGCCGGCAACCCCTTGGTCGTCGAACGCCTTCGATCCAGTGGGCACCTCTTTCGTGACGAGGTCTTCACCCACAGCTATCCCCATGACTGGCGCGGGAAAACGCCGACGATTTTCCGTGCGACCGAGCAGTTCTTCGTCGCAGTCGATAACCCCTACGGCGAGGCCGGAATGAGCCTGCGTCAGCGGGCCGAGGCTTCGACTGCGTCAAATATCGAATTCGTGCCGGAGTGGGGCCGGAAACGGTTTGCGGGCATGATCGAATCGCGTCCAGACTGGTGCATCTCTCGCCAGCGCTCCTGGGGCCTGCCGATTCCGGCCTTTTTGACGGATGACGGCGAGGTGTTGTTGACCGAAAGCTCGGTCAAGGTGGTCGCTGCCCAGGTCCGGGCCCACGGGTCGGATATCTGGTTCACCGCGACTCCAGAGGTGCTTCTTGGAGATTACGACCCGACGAACGACATCGGCGCTCCGGATTCGGTCCGGGCGGCCGGGCGTGAGGGCTTGAGTCGATTGGCCAAGGGCGCCGACATCTTTGACGTCTGGTTCGAGTCGGGTTCGTCGTGGAACGGTGTTCTCAGGGAGAGGGACATCGGCTACCCGGCTGATCTCTACCTCGAGGGGTCCGATCAGCACCGCGGCTGGTTCCAGCTCTCATTGTTGCTGGGACTGGGTGCGACCGGGCAGAGCCCGTTCAAAACGGTCTTGACCCACGGGTTTATCGTCACCGGTACCGGTGAGAAGATGTCCAAAAGTCTGGGCAATACCATCGAGGTTGAGGATCTGCTCAAGCAGCACGGGGCGGACATCGCACGCTGGTGGGTTGCTTCGTTGAACTACTTCAACGACGCCAAGGTCGAGTGGGAGTTTTTCCGGCTGGCCTCGGAAGAGTACCGCAAGGTCCGGAACACCATCCGATTCATGCTGGGCAACCTGGCAGATTTCAATCCGGAGACCGACCGTGTGACCTTCGGGCCGGAAGATTCGAAGTCGTTGGATGCCTGGGCGATGGGGCGGGTGGCGGAGTTGATCCGGGAGGTCGACGAAGCCTACCTCGGCTACCAGTTCAAGAAGGTTCGCGAGGCCCTCTTCAACTTCTGCAACGACACGATGAGCGCGGTCTACATGGCGGCGGTCAAAGACCGCCTCTATTGTGACCGGGCCGATTCCAAGCATCGACGCCGCACTCAGACCGTGCTGTATGAAGCGGCAAGTGCCTTGATCCGGCTGATGGCGCCAATTCTGGTCCACACTGCGGACGAAGCATGGTTGGCCCTCCACGGTGACGAGCAGGACTCCGAGCGGTGCGTGCATCTGGAATCTCAGCCAGAGGCCCCGGAGGCCGTTGTGGATGCTGGTTGGGCCGCTGTGTTTGATGTTCGGTCCGAGGTCTTGCGGGCCTTCGAACAGGCCAAGGAGTCCATGGAGATTTCCAATCCGATGGATGCCGGGGCGAGGGTTAGGCTTGAGGCCGGGCAGCGTGCAGAGATTGAACCCTTCGCGGCTGAACTGGTCGATCTGTGCGGCATGAGCCGTTTCGAACTGGTCGAAGGCGATGTGCTCGGTGTCGAGATCCTCGACCTTAGAACCGAGGCGCGCTGTGAGCGCTCCTGGAAGAGGGACGGCACGGTACGCGAGCGTTCGGACGGCGGCATGCTGTCGCAGAGGGATGCCGAGGCTGTCGGGGTGGAATAGGAGCTGTCAGCTATCAGCTATCAGTAGGGTGGGCCTTGGCCCACCATCGAGGGGCCGAAGGGTCAAAGAGTCGAAGAGGAAAATGAAACGCCAAAAGTCTGCTATGTGGAAGATCGTCGCGTGGCCTGCTCGGATTTGGAAGCGATTTATCTCACCCTTCATGCCGCCGGCCTGCCGCTTCGAACCAACCTGCTCGGTTTACGCCGCCGAGGCTATTGAACGTCATGGTTTTTGGGGCCTGTGGTTGGCCGTCAAGAGACTTCTCAAGTGCCAACCCTTTCATCCCGGTGGCTGCGATCCGGTGCCGGGGACCAAGGGTGAAGGGGGAAGGTCGAAGGATGAAGACGCGCCCGAGACCTGAGAAGATCAGAATGAACCTCACTTCGGGATAGGCTATGATGCCCGGCGGAGGTGGCCCAATGGCCCGTTTTTTTTCTCGCTGTCTTATCATTCTTGCCGTGCTGTGTGCGCTGACGCCGATCGTGGTGAATGCCCAGATGATCAACGAATTCGTTGCCAACCACGAGGGCGCTTCCCCCGATCCGTATGAATTTGTCGAGATATTCGGCAGCTCCTCGCATGATTATTCCAACCTGACGATCGTCGAGATCGAAGGTGATATCAGCACGTCGACGGGCACGATCGGTCGCATCGACCAGTTCTTCGCGGTTGGCACAACAGATGTTGACGGTTTCTGGAAGACAGCCTATCTCTCGGAAAAGCTGGAAAACGGCAGCTTTACACTGCTGCTCGTCAACGGTTTCACCGGGGCCATCGGTGATGATGTCGATGACAGCAACTCAGGTGACATCGATACCACGTACTGGACGAGCATCGTCGATCAGGTCTCGATATGGGACGACGATCCTGGCGACGGTTTGTACGGTACGGTGGTCCTGTCCGCCAGTATGGACAGTAACTCCTACCCCCCCGGGGGCGCGTCCCGGATTCCCAACGGTACGGACACCAATACCGAAGGCGACTGGTTGCGCAACAATTTCTTCGGCGACGGACTCCCCGGCATGTTTGCTTCCGCTTCGCCGGGAGAGGCCTACAATACCCCGGGCAGTGAGAATAGCTGGAATCGGGGACCCACTCCCGTGATCAACGAGTTTGTGCTCGATCATATCGGTGCGGACGATCATGAGTTTATCGAAGTCTTCGGCATGCCGGAGACGTTCTACCTGGACTATCGGGTGCTCGTGATTGACGGCGACCAGGAGGATGCAGGGCACATCGACAAAGTCATCCAGGTCAGCCTGACCAGTGGCGGTGGTGCATGGACGACCGGTTTTTTGAGCGAGAACCTCGAGGGGGGCTCCACGACGATCCTTCTGGTCAAGGATTTCACTGGCGCCGAGGGCGACGAACTCGACAACAACGGCGACGGCGCGTTGGACTCTACGCCCTGGAGTGAGATCTCCGACAGCATCGCCGTCAGGGACGGTGACTCCGGAGATTTTGCCTACGCGGCTCCAGTCCTCGACCCCAATTTTGACGGTGGGGGCACCGGCGTTCTCGGTGCGTCGCGTGTCCGTTCGGGCATCGATACCGATGCCGACACCGACTGGATCCGCAACGATTTTGACGGCGCAGGCTTGGACGGTTTTTCCGGCAGCATTACCGGCGGTGAAGCCTACAATACTCACAGATTGGCCAACCGCGTTTTGGTCGAGGATTATTACGCTGCGGTCGATGACGCGACCCAGGAGACTCTCCGCAGCACGCTCCATGATGCGATCAAGGACCACATCCGGCACGAATACAACACGGGCGGCACCGACACCTGGAGCATCCTGTATGAGGCCGACGAGGACCCAGGCAATTCGTCCAACGTCCTGACTGTCTATAAGAACTCCTCAGTCCCCGTGGGCGACGGCTCTCTCAACCGTGAACACACCTGGCCGAAGAGCCTCGGTTTCCCGGAGGATACCCTCGCCAACTCTCCCTTCACCGATTGCCATATGCTGATGCTGGCGGACGGCTCCTACAACTCGTCGCGTTCCAACCGGGCCTACGGCACCTGCTCCCTTGCTTGTGAGGAGTACCCAATCC
>CBDTUG010000176.1:0-4959 GCA_965363555.1 uncultured Thermoanaerobaculia bacterium | reverse complement strand
GGGGGTAGGGTTGGGCGCCGTAGAACAAGCCGTACCAGGCCATCGCCAGGCGGGCACCCCTCAGCATTCGATCCGCAAGGTCCACCTGGGTCTGGGGCACGAGCAGACGTAAATGAACTGGCGGTAGCTCCAGTTCGGCTGTACTGAGGCCCAGAAGGGACCGCGCCCGTTCCAGCCACGGCGCCGGAACGTCCCGGCCGGGATCAAAATCACTCTCGATCACCGCCATCAGCTGAGCCGGCGCCGCGCACCACGCGAAATCATGCACACGGTCCGCGGTGAAGGTCAGCGTTCGTTTTCGGGCCGTTCCTTCCGAGACCGTTTTCTCCTCGACCTGAATGCCCGTGGCGCCGACGACATAGTTCTGGGGCACGGTCAGCTGTACTCGATAGCGCCCGAAGTCCGCGTAGAACTCGGTTGCAGGATGAAACTGGTGGCAATTCCAACCCGCTTCCACTCGTCCACCATGCCCGGCCTCTTCAAAAACGCCCAACTTGGGAAACCATTGCCCCATCAGATGGAAATCACCGGCCCACCCAGTTCGTGCGATCACCCTCGGCAGTTGGGCTTCGAAGACCAGATCAATCGTTACGGAGGCGCCCGGCTCGACCGGAGACCGCAACAGGACTCGGGCAACCGTGAAATCCTCGGGGTTCCCGTCGTCTGGACGCTCGAAGGTCAGGCTCGAAAGCAGATCGGCCCCGTCTTCCGTGCGAAGAGAAATCAACTGGGTCCAGCCCCAATGGCGCTCGACCTCATGCTCTCCTCGAAGCGCTCCCTTGCCCATGCCCCGCATAAACGTCGTGCGGTCGCCGGCAAAAGCGTTGAGGTAGAGGTGGAACCAGAGTTCGGAGGTCGGCGCACCTCCCATGTTGGTCCAACGGATCTTCTCTGTGCCCTGGAGCCTGTGCGTTTGGGGGTCCAACTCGACCGTAATCTCGTAGTCCACCGGAAACTGGAATGCAGACCCAGAGCAGGCGATCAAGATTCCAAGAAAAAAGAAAAGAAACCGATTCATCAGCTCACCCTCCATGACCGATCAGAGTGTAACGTGAGCCATTCTCTGGACTCGGGTTGGAAACTCCATCGTGCAATCGACGTTATAGTAGAAGACGATGTCAGTGTTTCGACTCTTCGTGGCGATCACGCTCTTGAGCCTTGCTCAGCCGACCTGGGCCGGTGATGCCTCATTCTCGCTAAGCCTTTCCGCCGGCAGCCATCGATCAATGTCCCCTACGCAGGAAGCTCAAATGGCTCTCTGGAATGACCCGATGCTCCGATTGATGCGGGCCATGAATGCCGAGGTCGGCCAACTCATGATCGGACAGCCGGGCGGCGGCATGACTCCACCCCTGATCTCGGTCGGCGTCGGCGGTGGACTTCCACCACGAATCCTCAGTGCATCGATTGAACACAATCTGGCCAGGTCAACCGAGCCGCCGACCGCGATAGCATGGCCATGGCTCAAAGAAAATGAGCCAACCCCTCCTCCGATGGAGGAACAGCTGGCTCTGCTTCTTGGGGAACGACTCGAGCAACAGCTCGGGTCAAGAGGCCAAGCCTCTACAGTTGTTCCTTGAGATTCTTCGACGCCTTGAAACGAGCGGTCTTTGACGCAGCGATCTGAATAGTCGCGCCGGTTGCCGGGTTCCGACCCTGCCGAGCCGCGCGCTCAGAAACCAGGAAGGTCCCAAAGTTGGGAACCGATACCTTGTCACCATCTGCGAGAGTTTCACCGATCTGGGAAAAAATCTCGTCGTAGACCATCGCGACATCGGTCTTGGTAATGTTCGTCAGTTCATGAATGCGGGTTACCATATCTGCTTTGCCTGCCATGTTGCCTCCAAAGTTCTGTCGTGACCACGAAAAGTCACACCAATAGTTGAACAGAGGCACACACTACCGGGCCCATAGGTCCAGGTCAAGATCCTTTTGGGTGGCCTTGGCCCGTGCGTCGGTCTTGAGGTCCGAGTCCAATCATTTTCTTCCTGGGATGCAATCCTTTTACCGGGTATCATGGACAGTGACATGAAATCCTCAGGGACTTTCTTTCTGTGCTTGGGCCTCCTCGTCGTACCGGGGATGGCCATTGGAGACGAGATGTTGACAATTGGTGAAGTATTTCCGTCCTTTGAACTGCAGGCCCATGACGACTCTGTCGTCAGTTCTTCGGATCTCGAGGGGTCCGTGTATCTGGTGTACTTCTATCCCAAGGCCGACACACCCGGCTGCACCAAAGAAGCCTGTGCCCTCCGTGATGCCTGGTCCGATCTCAAGGGTGCAGAGATTATGGTCTTCGGGGTCTCCTACGATACTCCCCAATCCAACCGGGCCTTTGCCGAAAAATTCAGCCTTCCTTTTCTCCTCCTCTCTGACAGCGACAAGGCACTGGCCAAAAGCGTCGGAGCGGACCGGTTCCTGATCCCGGTCCCAAAGAGGATCTCCTACCTCGTCGGCGCCGACGGGAAAATCCTCAAGGCCTATCCTTCAGTTTCTCCGTCGAGCCACGCCGAGGATGTGTTGAAGGACTTTGAGTCTCTCAGCAGCCCACAGAGCTAGCCTGACCTTTCTGCAAAACGTTTGGTTTAGGTAAAATACTGGTTGTGAACCGGCAAAAAGCCTTGACAGGAGTATCAATTTCTGTATATTCCTAAATGGTTATAAGGTAAGAGGAGGGGTTGATGCTACGAAACGTGCAAATATTCCTGATAATGCTGGGCGCCATGGCCGGGTTGGGGACACCTTCGGGCGCGGAAGAATTGACGTTGGAGCAGGCGATGACGATCGCTCTGGAGCGAAATCACACGATCGCCGCATCCTCTGCAAAGGTCTCCGCGGCCCTCGCGCGACAGGAGCAGGCTCAAGGATTTCGGCTTCCAACAGTCGATCTGATGGAAGTTTTCTCCTACACCGACAACCCCGCTGAAGTCTTCGCAAACACCCTCAATCAACGGCGTTTTGACATGGACGATTTTTTTATGTCCGACCCCAATACGCCGGATGCTCTCGATACCTGGATCACCAGGCTGGAGGTCACCCAACCGATCTATGTCGGAGGCCAGATCTCAAGCCGCAACGAACAGGCGTCCCTGATGGCAGTTTCCGCCGCAAGGGACCTCTCCCACGTCCAACAGAAAGTCGTCTTTGACGTCGCCACCGCCTACGCAAATGCTCTCAAGGCGGCCGAGCACATGGAGGTCGTCAGGCGTGCTCGAGATACAACGGCTGACCACGTTGCCCTGGCCGAAAAATTTGCCGAACAAGGGCTCATCATCCATGCTGATGTGCTCAACGCACAAGTCCACCTCGCTCGAATGGATGAGATGCTCGTCGAGGCCGAAAGCAATGCGGATTTGGCCCAATCAGCGCTTGATTTTTCGATGGGCATCGACCAGACCACCCGCTACCTCCTCCACCTCCTCCCTCCAACACCGCCGTTGACTCAACCAATGGCCGTATGGATGGACCGCGGGGTTGCGACACGCCGCGACCTCGAGGCTCGTCGGCGTGAACTGGATGCCGGACGCCTTGAGGAGAAGGCCGTCAACATCGGCTTCAAACCGGAGATTGGCGTCAAGGCCCGTTACGAACTCTACGATGATCAGCTGTTTGGCAGCAATGGCCACTCCGGTTCGGTGATGGCGGTCGCCAAGATCAACCTCTTCAGCGGCGGTTCGGATTCAGCCGAGGTCGAGGCAGCCCGACAAGAAGCCTTTTCGGGTGAACACAATGTCGCCCTGTTCTCGGAAGCTGTTCGGCTCGAGGTCCGAAGCGCTTATGCCCAGGTCCGAACAGCCGAGAAAAGAAACCTGACCGCCAACCGTGCAGTCGAGGCGGCCCGAGAAGCGATGAGGGTTCGAGAGAAACGCTTCGAGCAGGGGCTGGACAAGATGATTGATCTGCTGGATGCAGAGACTGCCCTCAGGGATTCTGAACTGCGAGAGCTGGTTGCTCGCTACGATCTGACCCTTTCGACCTATCGCCTTTACTTCACCTCGGGCAGCTCTCTGACCTCCCTTTTCGGTATAGACCAGTCGATCGAGACCCCTCCACAGGAGATCCAACAATGAACGCCAAGACTCTGCTGATGCCCGTCCTCTTTATGGCCCTAACCCTGGGGGCATGCGCCCCGGACAAGGCCGAGTTGGCCCAGGCTGACCTGCCGCCTCTCAGCGTTGAGATCATCCAGGCCGAGGCCATGACCTCAGCCAAGGCGATCGAAGTCTACGGCACAGTGCAACCGGCACGGCAGGCCTCCGTCTCCAGCCGCGTCATGGGCCCTGTGGTTGCGGTCAAGACCTGGGCAGGCGCCACCGTATCCAAGGGACAGATTCTGATCGAGATCCAACCTGAGACTTCGAAAGGCCAGGTCGCACAGGCTGAAGGTGCCTTGGCCCAGGCCCGGGCCGCCTTGGCTATGACCGAGAGAAATTTCAAACGGTTTGAAAACCTTCATGCCGACAAGGCTGCCTCCGAGGTTGAACTGGACATGGCCCGAATGCAGCACGACCAGGCGAAAGGTGCAGTCGACCAGGCCTTGGGCGCAGTTCACACCGCCAAAACCGTCGCCGGCGAAGCGGCTGTGACGGCGCCTTTTGCTGCCCGCGTCGTCGAGCGGCTGGTTGAGGTCGGCGATATGGCAGCGCCCGGGCGTCCCCTGATCCGACTGGAAAGCCTTGAGGGCCGCAGACTCTGGTTGAGCGTTCGTGAGGCCGACATCGCACGCCTCGAAATGGACCAGAGAATCCCGGTCACTCTTGATTCGCGGGCCGATGGCGGAACCATCGAAGGCACCGTGGCTGAAATCGTGCCCTCCGCCGACCCGGCAACTCACACATTCACGGTCAAGATCGATCTTGGCTCAATCGATGTGCCCTCAGGCATCTCGGGGCGCGCCGCCATTCCCGGAGATGTGGTCGAGCGCGTCGTGATTCCGGTGACGGCCGTCCACAATCGTGG
>CBDTUG010000175.1:0-4961 GCA_965363555.1 uncultured Thermoanaerobaculia bacterium | reverse complement strand
CGAGGCGAATACGAACCGTTTCAGCTTGAGGTCCTTGCACTCCTCGAGCACGTAACGAAGGCCGTCGATGTTGGTCCGTTGGTAATCGGGGTGTTCTTCGCCGGTGAAATCATAGTGGGCTGCCAGGTGGATGACGAAGTCGGCGCCTCCAAAATCACGAATCTTGGAAAAGGCCTCGGAGACCAGGTCTTGGTGGCGGATGTCCACCTGGAGCCAGCTGATGTTGTCGTGGATTGGTGCCCCGCACCGTTTCTGGGACCGCCGAGCCAGCGCGATAATCTGGAAATCGTCCTTGAGTCCGTCCAGAATATGGCGGCCGATAAACCCCGAGGCTCCGGTGACAACAAGGCGAGGCAGCGTCATGAGACGCATATTGTAGCTGAATCCTGAGATAGAACCAGGAGTTCTGTGTTTCAGGGGACCGTCAGCTATCGGCTCAGGAAAAATAAAGCCCCGGGGAACCCGGGGCTTTTCGGAATTCTACTATTTCTATTCGACCAAGACCTGCGCCGGCATGAATACCGGATCGTCGGATCCGTTGTCGACGACGGACGCGTAGGCCAAGAAGTGGCCGCCGGAAGTTGATGTTGTCAGGTGGGCGAAAGCGCCCTCGATATCAGACTCTCCGGGCAGGGCGGCGCCATCCTGGAAATAGCTGAAGGGTTGGATGAAGTAGTCCTTGGCGTTGAGTAACGTACCGTCACTCGAGAAATACTCGGCGTGAATGGCAACGACTTCGCTGCCCATATTGACGAAGCCGATGTTGGTTCGAAATTGCTCGTTGTTCCTCAGCTGGATTAGGGTACCGGTTTCACCCTCGCCAACCGAGGCTGCAAGGTCGACGCCGGGGATAAACTGCCCGTAGGTGCCGTCCACAGCCTGATTGAAGGTCCTGCTGGTGACCGTCGCCTCTCCATCCAGAGCGATCCTCAGCGCTGCGGTCCCATCGAAGTGGAAGGCCGTGTCCAGGATATCTCCCAGTTTGCGGTTTTCCCCGGCAGCAAAGGAAAACTCGATTGTTGCCGGCGCCGAATTGTCGATTCCTCTCTCAAGGAGGTCGATTTTCGCTGTCACCTCAGATTCGGTCGTATTGGATAGCCAGATATCGGTTCGCCACACGGACTGACCGACACCGCTCGCGTGGGCCGAGGCCGCAATCCAGAGGTCGGATCCGAAGGTTCCCTTTGGAGTTTCGGAGACGAAGGTCGGATCGCCGGTTGCAGCGTCAACCACCGAGGCGTAGGCGAAGATCGACGCCGTGGTCGACAGGTTTCTGACAATTGCGGAGGCGGCCTCGACACTTCCGGTCCCGGCGGTCTCAAAGACTCTGTTTAACTGGAGCCAGCCCCAGGGCTGAAGGATTTCCTCGATGTGACCGATAATCGTGCCATCGGCAGCGACCAGATCAACCGACAGGGTCGCGGGTGACACCGAAGCGTTGGCAAAACCGAGGTTGGTTCTAAAGGCCTCATTGCCGGCAAGACCGTTGAGTCGGGCTTCGCTCCCAGGGGTGATCGCCTGGCTGATCGCCATCCCTGGAATGAATTGACCGAATGTGCCGTCTTCGGAGGTGTTGAAGGTCCGGGAGGCTGCGATCACATTTTCAGTGGAGGTGATGCGGATTGAACCGGAACCCTCAGATCCCAAGAAGTCTCCGACGACATCGGAGAACGTCCGTGTTTGGCCGGCCGGAATCACCGCATCGACGCTTACGACACTGGTGTTGTCGGCTGCGCCCGGAAGAAAGGCCAAGGTTGCCGTGACATCATCAGCTCCGGGGTTGTAGAGGTCGAGATCGGTCAGCCAATTGGTGTTGTTCAGACCAGCGGCGTTGGCGGCAGCCGAGATCATCGTCATGTTCTCTGGAATTTCGACACAATCGAGACAGTCGATCGTGAACGTGATCAGACCTTGGTAGATTGAGCCTTGCGGGCTTTTCCATGACCCAACCATGACACGATAGGTCGTTCCAGCGTCGAGATTCAGTTCAAGGTAGGAATCGGTTCGAGCGCCGAAGCAATGTTCGCTTTCATCGTCGTCATTGCAGCCTCCTGGGACCTCGGTGTAGGCGCCACAGGCGTCGCCGGTCCAGACCGAGACAAGGGTGTCGGCAGCCGACCCACAGGTCGAAATGCTATAGGTTGCGCTGGTAGCTGGAGTGAATTCGAACCAGATAGAGGCCTCTCTGCCAGAATCGGGGTGGGAAGAATCCAGGTCGACGCAGGGTACCGCCGGATCTGTGGCAGCCTTAAAGGCATATTGGTTGGAGGTGACGACCGTCGCCGGGAAGGGCCCGGAGCCAGAAACAACCCGAGGAGTTGCGCAGCTGTCGCCAGGATCCTGGCCGTTGAGAGTAATGAAGTCAACGTCCTGTTCACCATGGGAATCGGTCACCCGTGCGGCGATTTGATACAGCCCACCAGAAGGAATGACCGTTGAGAAATCTGATACGACGTTCCCGATTCCCTGGTCTTCGTGAAAAACCTGGTAGTCGGTCGTCATGTACCAGTCGATGTGCAAAGGGTCGCCGTCGGCGTCGGTCGCCGTCGCCTTGAGGTCGAGGCTCTCTCCGGCAAATATCGTGGTTGTTGAACTCGACGGATCGTTGATTTCAATTTCGGGTCTGGAATTTTCGGGCCGGTCTATCGCCAGCTCCCAGAAACCGCGTCCGTAGGTACCGATGCGCATCATCGAGCCGTCCGGCAGCATGCGAAGATCGTGAATTGACGCTGCAGGAAGACCGTCTCCCCATCGAGCCCAGGTCACACCGGCATCGGTCGACCGGTAGAGGCCGACATCAGTTCCGGCATACGCGACGTTGGGGTCGATCGGGTCGAAGCGCACGACCTGGGTATGAAAATTGGGAAGTCCAGCCCCGCTGCTGCTCCAGGTCAGTCCCCCGTCGGTGCTGCGCTGCACCCCTTGTCCCGGTGAGGAGACTTCCATTGCCGCCAGGGCGAGATCAGGATCATGAGGTGAGATATCGAGATTGTGGGAGTTTTTGCTGAGGATCGCGCCGGTCCAGCTTCGTCCGCCGTCACGAGAGGAATAAATGAAACCGCCGTCCTTCAAAACCATGATCCGGTCTGGATCTGCGGCGGTCGTCGCGATTGCAACAATCTCTGTCCCCGGAATCCAGGGAAAACCCGAAAGGTCGTTGGGTGGGTCCCTGGGCAGACTGAACCAGTTTTCGCCGCCGTTATCCGACCGCCAAAGGTTGGTTGTACCGGTGAAAACGGTGTTGGGGTTTGTTGCGTCGAGAATCAGGGGTGTGATGAAGGGCGCACTGTCGTCGTCTCCATATTCAGGGCTGATGTTTCTGAAGCTCCCATACCTTGGGTCGGTTCGATAGACCCTCGTGTAGTAGATGGTGGCATACATGATGTCGGGCATCATGGGGTTGATCGCGCATTCAAAACCGTCGCCGCCAAGGACCACGTCAAATTTGTCGTCCCCCGCGTCACGTCTGAGGTTGGTTCCGTTGTCTTGTGTGCCTCCGAGGACTCGTTCTCGGTTGACCGGGTCGATGTCCATGCCGTAGTACTGCCTGGTGACGACCCCGTCGTTTCGCGCGGTCCAGGTCAGACCATCGTTCTCCGATTTCCAGACGCCACCGTCGTTGCCGACCCAAAGCGTATCGCCCTGGTACTGGAAATCGTGAACATCGACATGGGGAACGGTTGCGTTCCCCATGCCGCCGGCGGGAGTTTCGTAGGGGTTCTTGTTAATCCAGGTCTGGCCACCGTCGGTGGTCAAGACGTACCAGACACCACCGGCCACGACGATGTTGGGATCAGTAGGGTTGACGACGATCGTATTGTCGTACCAGCCCTGAGATCCCAGATATCCATTGACCCTATTGGTCGTAGAGGCAGCGGTTTCGATCCAGGTCTCACCGCCATCGTCCGAGCGGAAGATGCCCGAAAGGGGATCATTGCCACCAGTGGTGTTGGTTGCGAAATAGAGAACTTGGTCATCGGAAGGGGCAGCGGCGAACGCAGCACGGTTAACGTAGCCGCCCAAACCAGGCAGACCCTCGCCGCCGACCGGGAGCCACGTCAGACCACGGTCTTCGGATCGCATCACGCGGCCTGTACCGGCCGGACAGGAGCCCTCGCACCACTGGCACGCATACATCAGATCAGGGTTGCTCTTCGAACGGACGACATCGGTAAAGGCCCGCGATCTTCCGATCGAAGGCATCAGGATCTGCCAATTGACGCCCCCGTCTTCGGTGGCCAAGAGCCCGCTGTCGGTCGCTGCAAACACGATCTCGTCATTGTCGGGATCGATGTCGAGGGCGAAGAAAAGATCGGTGATCGGATTCTCATCGCCGGTGGGGAATGTCCAGGTCTCACCCCCGTCATCCGAACGAAGGAGCCCGATGCCTGGGATATAGCCGGAGCCTCCTGCAATCATCGTGTCGCCCTCACCGGTGCCGAGGTACACAACATCGGCACTGCCCGGCGCCCAGGCGACGGCGCCGACGGAGAGATCGGAAAGCCCGTCAGTCGTCGGATACCAGGAGATGCCTCCGTCCAGCGTCTTCCATACGCCACCGCTAGCAGCCCCCTGCAACACAATTCCTTCAAGGGTTGGGTGCGGCGCGATGGCGGATACCCTTCCTGCGCCGTTCACGGGGCCGATATTGACGAATCCGTTACCCTCGAGTCCCTTGGCGCCCAGATGGCGCCCTTCAGCCAACCACTGGGAGTAGGAAAATCGAGCCCGGTCCAGCATCTGCCGGGACGTCAATTTGCCATCCCTGCCGTGCGTCTCAATGTAGGCCTTGATCCGCTCCTTGATGGCGGTTTCTTCGCCGACCTTGCCGTCGCCGTCACGATCGGATATGTCACGGCCGGCGGTCCCCGTATCTTGAGGGATCGTCGCTGCCGAAACAGCGATTGCTCCGGTGATCATGACAATCAAAATAGCCAAGGAAAGGGTACGGACGAGAGTTG
>CBDTUG010000174.1:0-4981 GCA_965363555.1 uncultured Thermoanaerobaculia bacterium | reverse complement strand
GCAGCCTGACGACGAAATTGCAAAAAAGTGCCGTTTCCGGACGGGAACTAGCCCGTTCCCATCCGGAAACCCCGGAAGGGGACTGCGTGGTTCCCGAGGCGGACATGAACGATATTTAGCCAAAGTCTAAGAAATCAATGCGTTCGGCTTCTTCGAGACTTCCGAAACCGTAATCCGTTTTTCTCTCGGAGTGTCTACTCAATCGTAAACTGATCGACCAGCTTTCTGAGGTCCTCGGAGACTTCGAGAAGTTGTCGGGCTGCACGATCTGTGGATTCCGCACCCTGGACCGTAGTCTGGGCGGCGCCGGCGACCGTTGCGATACCTTCGGCGATCTCGAGGCCACCAGTTGCTGCCTCGCTGACCATTCGTCCGATCTCGGCGGTTGTTGAACTCTGCTGTTCAACCGCACTTGCGATCGTATTCTGAATTTCGTTGATTTCAAGAATCAAGGCAGAGATGTCTGATACGACCTCAACTGCCGACGATGCGTCAGCCACGATTGCGTCGACTCGTTTTCCGATTTCGTCGGTGGCTGCTGCCGTTTGGGTTGCCAACTTCTTGACTTCGGCGGCCACTACAGCGAAGCCCTTCCCGGATTCCCCAGCCCGTGCGGCCTCAATCGTTGCGTTGAGGGCCAGCAAATTGGTCTGAGAGGCAATCCCCTGGATCACCTCGACGACCTTGCCGATTTCGGTACTCGATTTACCCAGCCGTTCGACTGTTTCGTTGGTTCTGCGGGCCTTTTCTACGCCTGATGACGCTACCTGGGCCGCAGTCGAGGCGCTGCCTGAGATCTCCAGAATAGAGGCGCTCATCTCCTCCGTTGCGATTGATACGGCCTGGATATTGGCGCTGACCTGTTCCGCCGCGGACGAAACAACGGCAGCCTGTTGAGAGGTGTCTTCGACGTTGCCTTTGTTCTCTCGACTGACGAACTCGATAGTGTTGGATACCTCGCCAAGGCGATTGGCATTGGCAATCACGCGGCCGACCATTTCTTGTGCCCCGTCGGCAACCTGGTTGAGGGCATGCCGAAACTTACCGATTTCGTCCATGGCGTTGCCTTCAAGACGAAATGTTAGATCTCCGTCGGCCAGATGTTTCGCGAGATCGACCGCGCCGAGCAAAGGTCGTGCGAATGAATTTCGCAGGACGAATCCGAGGATCAGAGCTGCGAACCCCGCGCCTCCAAAAACCAGGATACCTGCCAACCATGCATCCGAACTGCCCCCACGAAGACGTGCCGGTTCCGAGATTTCCATGATTCCGGCGACGTCGCCGAGTTTCCAGGGTGTCGACGCAGAGGGCTCGATGACATTGTGGCAGTCAACGCACAAGGGAGAGTCCATGACGTCGGCGGTTGCGTAGCGAATCATCAAGCCTGTACCGAAATCCTCAAGAACCCAGAACTCGTCACCGGGGTGTTGCCGGAGGTGTTTCAGCGCCTTACGTTGAAAATCGTCGAGCGCAGACGTTGCCTTACCGCCCGAGATCCGTGCGACACCGATGTGTGCCAAATGCGTCTGCCGCAGCCCGGAGAGAACACGGTCCAGCTCGTGGATCATCGGGTCGGAGGTTGAATTTTCGTTTTCTGATTGTGAGAGGCTCTCCAGGGAGTAGGCGCGGAGGGCCTTGAGTTCTGAGGTGATGAACCTGGTCTTTTCGAGGGCGATAGTCTGGATGAGACCTTGGCGATTTCGAGCAGTCAGCACAGTCATGGCCACCGCAACCAGAAGGCCCATGACGCAAATGGGGAGGACTACCTTCCACAGAACGGGGAGATCGGCCCAAGACCATGTGGAGCGTTGTCGCTTGCCTTTATCCGTCATCGTTTCCTCCCTGTAATGAGTGGCCGTCGTCGAGACCCGATACGGTGGAGGCCGATATCGTGTTCATTGATCATAGTCTAAAATGACGGATGATTATGAGGAGGTGGGTATGGATTTGGGACTGACGGGCCGAGTGGCACTGGTGACGGGTGGAAGCCGGGGTCTTGGGAAAGCGGCGGCGATGGCCTTGGCTGCCGAGGGGGCCAGGCTCGCGATCTGTGCCCGAAGTGAAGGGCCCCTGGCCCTTGCTGCCGAGGAAATATTCGAAACCGGGGCCAACGTCCTGCCTGTGGTCGCCGATGTCACCTCGGCGGAAGATCGGAAACGTTTGATCGACGAAGTCGTGGATCGATTTGGACCGGTAGACGTACTCATCAACAATGTTGGCGGGAATCGCCGTGGTGCGATCTGCGAGACAACGGACGAGGACTGGCAGGCGACTATTGACCTCAATCTGATGAGTCATGTGCAGCTGACTCGATCGGTGGTTCCGGCGATGCGGGCACGTGGGCGAGGCGTGATCCTCTTCACGACCTCGATCTACGGTCGGGAGTACGGTGGTCCCGGCATGAGCATCTACCACACGACCAAAGCGGCTCTGATCGGACTGGCCAAGGCGCTGGCCCTGGAACTGGCCCCCGACGGTATTCGTGTCAATTCGATTGCGCCGGGATCGATTCGATTTCCCGGTGGTTCCTGGGATAAAAAATGTCTGGCCGATCCGGAGGCCATGGCAGCATTCCTTGCCTCCGAGATTCCAATGGGCCGATTCGGTACTGCTGAGGAAATTGGGGATGTCGTGGCTTTCCTTGCCTCCGACCGTGCATCGTGGATCACCGGCGCATGCCTCAACGTCGATGGAGGGCAGTCCAGGTCGTTGATATAGAAAGCTCTCACCTCCATTATTCCTCATGAGTATAGGTCCTGAGAGGGTCCGGTCAGGGCTTACCAGGGGAGGGCGTCGAGGTCAACATTGCCTCCCGAAAGGATAATGCCGATCGTGCGGCCTGAGAATTGATCGGGATGTTCCATGATCACGGCGAGAGGGAGGGCTGCGGACGGTTCGATCAGCAGCTTGGCCCGTTCCCAGAGCAAACGCATCGCCCGGATGATGGTCTCTTCTTGGGCGGTTACGATTCCGTCAGCCAGTGATCTGATGATCCGGAAGGTGCGTTCGGAAAGTGATGTCAGGAGCCCGTCGGCGATGGTTGTGGGTCTGACCGAGGGGTAGAGAATACCGTCCCTGAGGGAGCGGAAGGCGTCGTCGGCTCCCGAGGGCTCGGCACCCCAGACTGACATCCCGGGTCGAAGGCCGGATGCAGCGATCGCAGTTCCCGAGAGCAGGCCTCCTCCTCCCACCGGGGCCAGGAGCATTTCGATCGTCGGGACATCGTTGAGCAATTCGAGGGCCGCGGTACCCTGACCGGCAATGACGCGGGGGTTGTCGTAGGGGTGGATGAAGGTGGCGCCGGTTCGGGCCTGAACCTCCGCCAAGGTGGTTTCCCGCGCCTCAAGAGTCGGCTCGCATTCCGTGATCATTGCGCCATAACCTGCGACCGCCGCCCGTTTGACCGGTGGGGCCGTGGCTGGCATGACGATGTGTGCCGGAATGCCCCTAAGGGATGCCGCTCGGGCTAACGCCGCCGCATGGTTGCCCGAGGAGTGGGTTGCGACCCCGCGAGAGGCCTCGTCCTCACCGAGGGAAAAAACCGCATTGGTGGCGCCGCGGGCCTTGAAGGCGCCAACCTTCTGTAAATGTTCGCACTTGAAATACAGGCGTGTGCCGGTCAGGCGGTTCAGGGTTGAGCAGGTGGCAACGGGCGTTCGATGGACGTGTGCCGCGATGCGCTCGGCCGCAGTCAAGACATCAGTGAAAATCGGGTCTTTCGTCGTCACAATTTTCCAAACGGGACATGAACTGTTGCTACGGCGAACCCTACAATTGGCAAGAGGAGAGGAATCCACCGCAGGCCGAGCCAACCAACACTGCCGATGCCGCCCATGGCCAGCATGGCCAGACCGAGGCATGTTATTACGATGCCGAGCAGTTGACGCCAAACCGGCGCCGTACCTGCGGGCTTGACCGGACGCTCGAATCGAGAAAATGTGAGAAGGAACGGCAGGGTAGCGAAAGCATATGCCAAAAGCCAGACAGGACGGGTAGCCCACCAAAGCCCCGAGTCAGGCTGGGCCGACAAAAGCGTCGGCCATAGCCAAAAGGCCAGGCCGACAAGCAGCATCATCACGGTGGAATGCCACAGAAAAATCGTCATGATCATGCCGTTGATCAGGATGGTCGCGGCCCATGGTCGCCTTCCGGAGAGCCACCGTTTGAGCGGCGCCTCAAAAGCAAGGATCAACCCGATCTGGGTCGCCGCCAACGCCAGCAGGGGCATTTTGGGCGGCAGGGTATTGCTGATGGCGTCTGAGGGCACGCCGACCAGACTCAAGGGGTAAGGGCCGAGTTGGGTCAGAGCGAAAAGGGACAGGAAACCACCGACAAACAGCAACAGCCCGGTGCGCAGGCCTGCGAGCCGGCGGTCATGCCACGCATAGCCGGCCTGGTGCACCGCCAACCAGACGAAGGGGTAGTTGAGCCAGGCGACGGCGTGTTGATCGGCCGTGAAGAACAGAATATCGAGACACCCTGCACCGATCATAGGAAGGACGACCGTCAGGAGGCCCCAGCGATTCCATGCTCGATGGGTTAGGGGAACCAGGGCAACAACCAGAATGTAGACCGCAAGGAACCACACAGGAATCAGGGCGACCTTGGAAGCGATGAAGATCATGGTCGGACCGACGCCGTTGGCGTGGGCAATGCCGACCATGACGGCCCACATGACGATTAGCGGCATGACCGGCCCGATCAATCGGCGAATTCGACTGTCAAACCAGGCACGGAAACCGAGGTTCTTTCTTTGGGCCGATTGCCAGGAAATGAAGTTCGAATAGCCTCCGACGAAGAAGAACACCGGCATCACCTGGAAAATCCAGGTCAACCATTGTGACCACGGTGCCAGGTCGAGAATATGAGAGTAGGCGGGACTGCCGTTTGAAAAATATGGCGCCGAAATTATCCAGTGGCCCAAGACGACGGCGATAATCGATAACGCACGGAGGAAGTCGACGGTACGGTTACGGCTCTC
>CBDTUG010000173.1:0-4995 GCA_965363555.1 uncultured Thermoanaerobaculia bacterium | reverse complement strand
TTATCAAAAAACTGCTCGTTTCCGCCTCGGGAACCCCAGCAGTCCCGATTCCGAATTTTCAGATGGGAACTCGCTGAGAGCTGACAGCACCCATATTTGGGTTATTATCCATTCCCTGGAGGGCGATGAGCCTATGTGCGGAATTGTCGGAGTTATCAGGTCAGATGGGCAGTCGGTGATTGGGGACCTGGGGAACGGTGCTCACTTCCTTCAGCATCGTGGCCCAGCCTACGCCGGACTCTTCGTGTGGGATCCCGTTTGTAGGTCTTTCACGGTGGAAAAAGGCGAAGGTCTCGCGGACGATATTTTCAAGCCGTTGGGTTCGATCGACGGTGACATCGGTCTGGCCCACACCCGTTACAAGACCTTCGGTTCCGGTGGTATCCAGAATGCCCAGCCGTTTTTCGATGCTTTCGGGTCACTAGCCCTGGCACATAACGGCCACATCACCAATGTTCCACAGATCTTGTCTGAGCTAGAGAGTCGAGGCCAAAATTTGGCGTCACAATGTGACGCAGAACCATTGCTGAGGGTTCTGGCTCTGTGGTTCGAGCATTTCCGATCTGAGGATCCTGAGGGTGAGGAACGGGAGATCATGTTCAAGGCCATCGCCGAGGTCCAGGTCCGTGTAACCGGTGCCTACTCCGTCGTCGTGGCCACGCCGGAGGCACTTTACGCATTTCGGGACCCACACGGATTCCGGCCGATGGTGCTGGGAGTTCGGGAGAGCGAGAAGCGGTCGGCTGTCATGATCACGTCGGAGACTCTTGCCCTCGAACAGACGGGCTACCGCGTGATTGAAGAAGTGGCGCCCGGGCGAGCCCTTCATGTCGGACGAAACCTCGAAATCGATCAACGAGAGTTGGTGGCCCGCGATGCCAGACCGTGTGCCTTCGAATTGATCTACTTTGCCGACGTCGAGAGCAAGATGATGGAGGACTCCATTCGCTCCCATCGCTGGCGTGCAGGCAGGGCAATGGCACTGTATCTCCTCGAGACATCGCCGGAACTGGCGGCTCAGACTGATCTGGTCGTCCCGATTCCACACTCTCCGATTCCCGGCGCCGAAGCATTTGCGCAGAAACTCGAAGCGGAGTTTGATGCCTCGGCCATCGCCTATGCAACTCCCGTCTCCAAATACCGGTATGGCGGGAGGATCTTCATGGAGGAGACTCAGGCGGCGCGGGATGAGGCTGCGATGCTGGATTTCCGGGTTGACGCCAAGACGGTCGAGGGCAAGAACCTCTTCATCATCGACGACAGCTTCGTTCGCGGCACTAATGCCAAACGTGTCGTCAAGGCCTTGCGGGCGGCAGGTGCAAAATCTATTGCCTTCGGGGCGTTATGGCCGATGGTGATCGACTCGTGCTTCCAGGGCATCAACACACCGACTCAAAGCGAGCTGATCGGTGCCCGCTTCAATTCGGACATTGAAGAAATTCGGCGTGAGTTGGACGTGGACGCGCTCTACTATCTGCCGGTCGATTGGTTCCAGGACAAGGTCCTCAAGGGAAAGCCGGCCTGCATGGCCTGTGCCACCGGTCAGCGTGCGGTTAAGTTCGAATATTCGGGGTCGGTACTTCCCTGAGGTCTGCCGTTGGGCAATACGTAGGACGTATTGCATGATTCGCTTCGCGAATGGATTTTGTCGGTAGCTGCGCCTTTTTCTATGGTGTTTCGCGCGCAGCGCGTTCTAGGATTCTGCCGGTCAGAGGCCTCTATATAATTGTACCTGCCGGTAATTTTTATGGCCTCTGTCCGGCAGGATCCTCTACGGCCGCACCGCCCTCGCGACGTCCAGCACCTTCTGATGGAAGTTGCCGTTGGTGGCGATGATGCCGCGCTGGTTGCCGAGGAAGCGCCCCGATGTCAGGTCGAGGGGATTGCCGTCGAGGTCGGTCACTCGACCTCCGGCCTCTTCGATCACCAGCGCCCCGGCCGCGTGATCCCAGACCTTTTCGCGGTAGCCCTTGGCGCTGGGCAGACGGAGGTAGATTGAGGCCTCGCCCCGACCGACGATGGCGTACTTGCACTGGGAGTCTATGCGGTAGGGCTCCGCGGTCACGCCCAGGGCAGCGGCGATCGCGCCGTGCTCGGAGTGCGCGGCATGGGCGGACTCGACCGATTCGCACATCACTGCCCGAGACGGGTTAGTGATCCGGTCGGTATGAATCTCCCTTTCGTCAACGCTGTTGACTCCGCGAACAGCGGTCCCTTGACCGCGAACGGCGATGAAGAGACAGCCGATTCCGGCCTCCGGGTTGCCGGGTTCAACCTCGAGGTTTGGGCAACCCAGGACGCCGACCACCACCTGACCGCGATCGACCAACGCGAGGGCGACCGCATAATGTTGGCCGCGCAAGAATCCTTTGGTGCCGTCGACGGGGTCCAATACCCAATAGCGTTCTTTTCCGCCCCCATGGTAGTCGCCTCGATCCAGGGCTGAGGCCACCGACTCGGCGTCAAAATCGGGGACAGCCTGGTGGGAGAGGTTGAGCACTTTGGCGGCCATCTCAGATGAGTCCTTGAGCGCCCCGGCGTCTTCTTCGGCCAGCAGGTGATCCGAGGGGAAGGTGTCGGCCAGTTTTCGGCTGACGACGGCTTGGATTGCCAGGTCGGCCATAGTCACTGGGGATCGGTCTCCCTTGGTCAACGCGTCGGCATTGGTGACGACCTCTTCTTGGACCCGCCGTGCCAGACGGGAGGCCTGGGCGGCGACATTGAGGGCAAATTCTCTTTCGGCTTCGTACATCGGCATCCTCCGGGCGGGGCAGTGTAGCAGGGGCGTCAGCGCCCCCGTCCGAAAAGCCAACGCAGGCTTACAACCCAGAAAGCCCCAAATTCAAAAATCGGGACGTGCCGGGCATGGCATTCTTCACCGGGCAGACCCTCCGGAAATCGCTTCGAGCGGGGGCGCGCGCTGCGCGACCCCGAAGGCCGGGGATAAAGACAGACCGGCCATTCTTGGGTGCAGTCCACAGCGGCGGTTCGCCAGGGGCGACCATTACGCAGGTCAACAGCGCACCGATTGTACGTAGAGGCCATTCTCCAGTATGGTGACCTCAACATCCCCGCTTGGACGGGACTTTCGGAGGAATCATGAGAAAAACCATTGTGTTGGCCTTGGTGGTCGTATCTCTTGTCGTCGGTGTCACCGTTGAGGCAGGGAAACCACTGCCGTCACCCGAGAAAAATATTGTTGGGCACGGTCAGGATTTGGTGATCGTTCCGGACCTCGGCGACGGCGTGCGAATGGGGGGCGAGTTGCTCTGGAGCGACATGGTCCAGATAAAGGATGCCACTTTCCTCAAGGCCCACATCGTTGATCTCAACCTTCGTCCAGGGGACACTTTGATTTTGAGGTCTCAGAGCGGCCGGGTGGTCGAGGTTCTGACCGGACGAGGGCCCAATGACCTTGGCTCTTTCTGGGCACTGTCGGCCTTTGGAGAAATTCTGCACCTTGAATTGCATCTGAGCCATGACTACGACAATGCGCCCTTTACGATCGACCAGGTGATCGTTGGAGATGTCGATGTCTTCTCCTCAGGCGACGATCAGAGCGAAAGTATCTGTAGCCCGGATGATTTCGAAGACGTTGTCTGCTACGACGGCGATGCCGGCAAGTGGGCGACGGTGATGGCCTCGGTCGGTGTGATGTCGGTCGGCAGTAATCCGACGACAGGCGTGTGGTGCTCGGGCTCCAATGTTTCCCCAAACAACTACGTGATGACCAACTGGCACTGTGTGCCTGACGTCTCGCCGTGTACCAACGCCGAATTCGTTTTCAAGTACTACAACACAACCTGCGGGGGTTCGACGACGACGCCGGATTGGGAGAGTTTTCACTGCGACCAGACAGTTGTCGAGTCGCCACTCAGCGGTTGTGACCCCGATCTCAACAATCTCGATTTCACATTGAGCTCGGTTCAAGGTGATCCGGCTTCGACTTATGGTTGGGTCACTCCGGACCCTGAAGTGCTGACCGATGGTGAGGCGATTTACATCGTTCAGCACGCCGATGGACGTCCCCACGAGATCACTCACGGAAGTGGCGCGGACGTTGACGTTGACGGGCATGTCCTGCGCTACTACGACACCTTGGATACCGAAGGAGGATCGTCGGGTTCGCCGATCTACCGTGAGTCGGACAATAAGATGGTCGGCATCCACCACTGTGGGGGGTGCGCGACGCCGGGCACCGGGAATCGGGGCATGTTGATGGCGGATATCTATCCGTTGATTCAGGATTACCTCTGCACCGCCGATGTCGAGATCGCCCCGGCGTCCTGGGAGGACCTTGTCGAAGTCGAAGGCAATGGCAATAGGGTGGTTGAACCGGGTGAGACCTGGCGGTTCACTCCGAGAGTGAGAAATTCCTCCTGCGCGACGGAGGCGACGTCGGTGGTTGCCGATCTGCAAAGTGGTGTGGCCTCCGCGGGAATTTCATTGACGGGAGCGAACGCTTCCTTCGGGAGCTTGGCCGGGGGTGCGACAGGGTCTGCCACCGCGCCAGTAGAATTTACCGTCGATGCTGATGCTGCATGTGGTGAGACAGTGGGGATTGACATGATCAACCTGGGTGCGACCGGTGTTGGTCCATTCGCTGGCACGAACGACTATTTGACCAGGACGCTCGGCGAGGTCGTGACGACAACGCTCTTCCTCGAGGACTTTTCCGGCGGCATTCCGATCGATTGGACGATCGTCGATGGTGGCTCCAATGCGGGAAGTGCGCAAGCATGGACGGACACCAACCCCGGCGGCCGATCGCTGGCACTGACCGAGCCTTTTGCCATCATGGATTCCGATGAGGACGGTAGCGGCGAGACTCAGGATGAGGAGTTGATCTCGTCTGTGATCGACGTGACCGGTTTTGACTCCGTCACGCTTCAGTTCAGTCATGATTTCCACTGGTATTCCGGCAGTGGCGAAGAACAGGGTGATGTTGACGTCCGTTCGACTGCGACCGCAGGAACCTGGGTCAACGTGCTCAAC
>CBDTUG010000172.1:0-5010 GCA_965363555.1 uncultured Thermoanaerobaculia bacterium | reverse complement strand
CGAGGTCGCGGTAGAGATCGGCGTGATCAAACTCGACCGGTCCCAGAAGAAAGATCCGCGCACGGTAATGCAGGAATTTGGGTCCACGATCGAAAAATGAGGTGTTGTACTCGTCGCCCTCGATGATCATCCAGGGCCCTTGGCCCAGGCGAAACGACCGGCGGCTCCATTTGAGCAGGCCGCCCACCAGGGCCGTCGGATCGGTGTCGAGTTCCTCGAAAATCCAGGCCAAGAGAGACGTTGTTGTGGTTTTCCCGTGGGTTCCGGCTACGACTAGACTCTCGCGTCCCTCCGCGAGAAGGTAATGGCTCACAGCTTCTGCTTGAGACAGGTAGGGCTGGCGGCGACTCAAGACCCGCTGGACCTCGTGATTGGTTCGTCCTACGGCGTTTCCGATGATGACCCGGGCGCCCTCTGGGATCAGGTCGGGATTCCAGCCCAGGCGTACGGGAATCCCGAGGTCTTCCAGCAGAGTGCTCATCGGTGGGTACAGGTGGGTGTCGACCCCCTCGACCCGATGGCCCTGCTGGTTGAGTAGTCCCGCCAGGGTGGCCATAGCGGTACCACCGACCGGCAGAAAATAGAGGTGTTCGGCCGTGTGGAATGGGCTTTGCATTGCCCCGGGTTCCGAGTGGAGGGAGTCTCGATGCTGCGTCATGAGATGTTCTCAGATACGGTTCGGCATTCGTCGGGCAGTCGGCCAGGGGTCGTCAATCCGGATGCCGGGAGAAAAATTAACGGAAAAGGGCGGAAAGAATCTTTCATTAGAGTAAGATTGTCGCCGTTTGTGCTGTGGATGACAAGGAGGATACAGATGCGAAATTTTGGAAAGACCCTGATGCTGGGTGTGGTGATAGTGGCGATGGCCTCGGTGGTGATGGCTCAAGGGAGCCCGAAACTCGTGGTTGACGAGAAAGTCATCGATCTGGGAGAGGTTTCCCAGGGAGTCGTCAAGGATGTCGAATTCGAACTTCGCAACGAGGGAGCCAGCCTCCTGACCGTCAAGAGCGTTCGGCCAACATGCGGATGTACCGTTGCCGAGTTCGACCACGAGATCCCGGCTGACGGGACCGGAAAAATTAGGGCCAAGTTGGATACCGCGGGGTTCAAGGGCGCGATCTCCAAGTCGATCCTCGTAATGACCGATGATCCCGAAATTCCGACGATGACACTGGCGATCAAGGCGGTCGTCCAGCCATTCATCGATGTGTTGCCGCGGTCGCTCGTGCGTTTCAACGCTCTCCAGAAGGAAAAGGCGGAGCAGAAGGTTGTGCTGGTGGGAACCGAAAGGTCAGGCGCATTCACGGTGACCGGCGTCGAATCGGAGAGTGACGCTCTTGAAGTGTCCTATCGGGCTCTTGGTGAAGGGGAGAGGATTGAGGGAAAATCGGACACACAGTACGAGGTGACCATCAGGCTGGCCGACGATGCTCCGGTCGGGCCTATCAGTTCCGTCGTCACGGTGAAGACATCGGCAGCTGAAGCCAAGGAAGTTGAGATCAAGGTCTTCGGTGTGCTGAGGGCGTTGCTCCGGGTGACGCCTCCGGAACTGCAGTTCGGCGCCGTGGAGTCGGTTCAGGTCCCCGTACGGAACTTGATTGTGGTCAACAATCGCCAGGGTACGAAGGTTGAGATCACGGAGGCGTCGATCAACGATCCCGCCTTTACGGCCGAAATCGTACCGGTCAAGGTGGGCGAGAGGTATCAGATCACTGTTGGGGTCAAGGGTGACGCATCGGCCGGCATCAAGGATGCCACACTGGTGCTGAAGACTACGGACCCGGATTTTCCCGAATTGACGATACCGGTTCGGGCCAGCCTCCGCTGATTCTGAGCCGTCTCGTTGATGGCCAGGACACTCGGCATCGAGACCTCATGTGACGAGACGGCCGTGGCTGTGCTCGACGCTGAAGGCAGGATTGAGTTTGCCCTGCTGTCATCTCAGATCGCGACACACGCGCCTTTCGGGGGGGTTGTCCCTGAGGTGGCTTCGCGCGAGCACCTCAAGGCGTTACCGGCATTGATCAACCAGGCGTTACGGTCAGCGGGTGGACCACCCGAGGTTGTGGCGGTCACCGCCGGCCCGGGGTTGGTTGGAGCGTTGCTGGTGGGGGTCCGCTTTGCGGCCGCCTTTGCCTGGGGGCGTGAAATCGACCTCGTGGCGGTCGATCACCTTGATGGACATCAGGTCTCTCCTTTTCTTGACCTCAATGGGGGGCCTGCGAAGGAGGCTCCGACTCCCGTGCTTGGGTTGGTAGCGTCAGGGGGACACTCGGCCTGGTACCTCGGTGGACCTGAGCAGTCCATCCGGCTGTGCCGAACGCGGGACGACGCGGCCGGTGAGACCTTCGACAAAGTTGGGAAGGTCCTGGGTCTGCCCTATCCCGGGGGACCGGGAGTCGACCGTCTTGCCCGCTTGGGTCAAATCACCGAGAGATTCTTCCGCCAACCTCGGCTCAAGGATGAAAGCCGCGATTTTTCGTTTTCGGGCCTCAAGTCTGCAGCGATCCGCGAGGTCCGCTCCAGGGGACTCGAAGGCCTGGGGGACGAGAGATGCGGCCAGGAGGGTCGAGATCTGATGGCAAGTTTCGAGGCGGCGATCGTACAGCAGTTGCTGAAACCGCTGCCCGAGTTTGTCAAAGAACATCGGCCCGCACTCATCACGGCCTCTGGAGGTGTCGCAGCAAATACGCGCCTGCGACAGGAATTGGAGGCCATGGGGGCCGCACTTGGTGTTGAGGTCCTGCTGCCGCCCCTGGCTTTGACGACTGACAATGCCGCCATGATCGCCCGGGCTGGACAGCTTGCCTGGCGCCGTGGCCGCAGGGATGATGCCCGCCGAATGGATGTCATCGGGCGCGAGGTGTGGCATCCTCCTGGAATGCGACGGCAGTTGGAGCGGCAAAAGGCCGCTCTGAAGACCTCGACCGTGCCGCCTGGGGAGTGTTGATGAAGAAATCGGTGACTCGAGAATATTACGAAGCTATTTTGGTGGCCTTCATCCTGGCCCTGTTCGTTCGGACCTTCGTCTTCGAGAATTTTAAGATTCCGTCGGGTTCGATGGAGGATAATCTCCTAATCGGGGACCACCTTGTTGTCAACAAGTATCTCTACTCTCCCAACTGGGACACCTTGTTTCACAAGCTTCTGCCCTACAGGTCGCCCGAGCGGGGTGATGTCGTTGTTTTTAAGTATCCCGAGAATCCCCGGCGCGATTTCATCAAACGGTGCATCGCAATTGGCGGGGACACCGTCGAGATTCGGGGCAAGAATCTGTGGTTGAACGGGGAACGCCAGGAAGAGCCCTATGTCGTATTCAAGGATCCCCAGATTCGGGGTACCGGCCCCGGGGTGCCGGCCCGCTACCGGAATCGGGACAACTTCGGCCCCTATACCGTTCCTGCCGGCAGTATTTTCTGCCTCGGGGACAACAGGGACAATTCGCTGGATTCCAGGTTTTGGGGTCCAGTGCCTCTGAGTTATGTCAAAGGCAGGGCTGTACTGATTTATTGGTCGTACGAAGCCGAGCGCAGTGACTGGAAATGGCAGGGTATCGGGCATCGAGCCAAACAACTGGCAGGAGTTTTTGCCCACTTTTTCACCAGGACCCGGTGGGAACGCCAATTCAGGCTGATTCGGTGACGCCGCCTCGTTCTTTGAAGCTGAAGCGGCGTCAGGGGCCAAGGGCTCAGCCGCGGTTTTGCTAGTATTGAGCTTGGAGGCGGTCTATGAAATTGAGGCGAGAGCGTGGTGATGTTCCCCTTGGATGTCTTGTGGGTCTGGTTGTGTTGGGGTTGGGGACCTTGATCGGCATCAAGGCCACTCCGGTGATGGTCAATGTTGGCGCCATGGATCAGGAGATCAGCAACCTGGCGGATCGTGCAGGTCGACGGGATTACAAGGACAAGCGGATCATTCGTGACATCCTGGCGAAGGCCGATGAACTCAATCTTCCAGTGACTGTGGAGAGCATCAAGATCAAACGGTCGGCGAAACGGTTCGTGATCGATGTCACGTATGAAAAAGACATTGAGTTCATGGGCTACACCTACCATTGGAACAAGGAACACCATCAAGACCGGCCGCTGTTTTAGAAGCGGTCAGCTTAGCTGCCGGCGAAATCCAGACCGCCGAGATGTGAGGCAGAGCCCGCACAGGATTTCATCTCAGAGAGGATATTCTCGGCTGCGGCCCTTGGGTCATCTGCGGTGGTGATCGGGCGACCGACCACCAGGATGTTCGATCCCGCCGCAACGGCGTTTGCCGGTGTCACGACACGGCGCTGGTCATCTCCGGCAGCCCACGAGGGCCGGATGCCGGGAGTGACGATCAGAAAATCGGGGCCACATACGCGGCGAATATCCGCGGCTTCTCTGGCTGATGCCACAACGCCGTCGAGTCCGCACTGTTGGGCTAGTTCTGCCCACCGGAGAACCAATGCTTCGGATCTATGATCGAAGGCCATTTCGCCGAGGGCAGCTGAATCCAGACTGGTTAGAATGGTGACGGCGATAACCTTGGCCCCCCCGGAAGGGTCGACCTCTCTGACGCCGGCGACGGCGGCTTCCATCATTGCCCGCCCCCCGCCGGCATGGACGTTGAGCAGATCGACCCCCAGGCGAGCGCAGTTACTGGCTGCCCGGGCCACAGTCGTTGGGATATCGTGGAGTTTGAGATCCAAGAAGACAGAGGGTTGCTGGGAGCAGACCTCCCGGACCAGGGCCGGGCCATGGGCCGTAAAAGCTTCGAGTCCGACCTTGATCCAGTCGACGTGTGGCCCCAGATGCCGAGCCATTCTCACAATCCATTCGTGGTCACTGCCATCCAGGGCAACGCACAGTTGTGCTGCCATTTTCACCTCCGCCGAGGAGACCACCCCGACCCTTCGGCCTCAAGTGTACTGCTTCTAAAATCTCTACCACCTCTTGGCGGCCCTCCACCCCGCTGGCTTCGTTACTCCTCCTTGAAGTAGTCAAACTACGACTGCGTCGTCGCGTCTTGCCAGCGGTG
>CBDTUG010000171.1:0-5011 GCA_965363555.1 uncultured Thermoanaerobaculia bacterium | reverse complement strand
CAGGCCATACACAAAGCCTGCCACGTGGGCCCAGTGGGCGACGCCAGAACCCTGTGCCCCGCCGAAGTCGACCGCCTGGCCGGAGAAGACCTCCTTGAGCAGCCACATGGGCAGCACCACCCACGCCGGAACATCGAGGAATTTCGGCCGGAAAATAAAGATCCACATCATGATGGTGATCTTGGTACTTCCATGCCGGATCAGAAAAGCACCCATCAAACCGGCAATTGCACCGGAGGCGCCGACCATGGGGCCCTCCATCAATGGGTACTTCATGACGTAGACCAGGGCGGCAAAAACCCCAGCCGAAAGGTAGAAGGCGGCGAAAAGGGGACGCCCCCAGACGTCCTCGAGGTAGGGCCCGGCCAAATAGAGGAAGAGCATGTTAAAGATCAGGTGCATCCACCCGCCATGCATGAACTGGTGGGTGATGTAGGCGTATATGTGTTGATCGGCCGGGACCAGACCGAAGGTGAAATAGGGCGAACTCTTTAAGGTGCTGTGGAAATCAGCAGTCAACCGGTCCAGCTGCGCTTGTTGCTCCGCCTCGGTCTCCTCCGGGCCCTTGTCCTCGCCCTCGGCGTCGTCGAAGAGTTCAGAACCCCTCGCTCCCTCTTTCATCACCTCCTTGAAGGCCTCTCGCTGGCCTTGATGCTCCGGAATAAAGCCGAAGAGGTACTGATCGATCTCGGGGTCCAATTCGAGGTCGGGATGGGCGAAATAGTACTCCCCAATCTCGGCCAGAAGCCTCGCCGCTCTATTTTCGGTGCTCCGGAGCGGTCCCAGACTCAGAAGGAACACAAGAACGCAGAGACCCATCAAGACGAAAGTCACCCACGGAAGGCGACGAACCGAACTCTGATCATGCCCAACGGGTAAGAACATCATGCCCCCAAGGAGGTTTGGTGGAGCAAGTATACCCGGTGAAGGAGAAATGTAGGATGCGGGTCTCAGGTTTCTTGAAGAGGTATCCTTGGTGTCTCTCGAAACTGACGGAGGAAAAGAAGCCCGTGAATATCAACCGACTCGTCTTGATTGAAACCTCCTCACCCGGCAACCTCGGCGCCGCTTTGAGGGTCGCAGCAAACTTCGGCGTGGCCAATGTGGCCCTGGTCCGGCCCAAGGCTGTCCTTGAGGACCCCATCATCGACCAGTGGGCCTGCGGAGCCAGGCAACACCTCGACATCGAGGTCTTCGATGATCTCAACGTTGCCGCCGCCGGCAGCAGGACCCTAGTGGCAACGGCCTCCGGGCGAGGTCGGCCCGAGCAACCGGTGGTCTCACCTACGGAGGCGATCGACGTGGTCGCCCGCCGAGGCGCCCAGGGGACAGCCCTGGTATTCGGCAGCGAGACCCGCGGCATGGCCAAGGAAGACCTCGACCGATGCGACCTCGCAATCCGCATCCCCACGAATCCTGCCTTTCCGGTGCTCAACCTGACTCAATCGATCGCTATCCTCTTGAGCCACTTCGCGATCGCCCAGGAACCTCTCGAAACCACGAGCCCGAAGCCTGCACCGCACGATACTATTGAAGCCTTGATGGCTCATCTGCACACGACTCTGGCCGATATCGGCTACCTCGACCCCGTCAACCCTGACCGCATATTACGGAAAATCCGAAGAGTCTTCGGCAGGGCCGGCCTGAGCGAAAACGAGGCAATCATCTTCAGAGGCATCTGCCGACAAATGGAATGGGCGAGAAAGAACCCAAGGGATCCGGAGGCCGATCCACCGGGAAGATTCAATCAGGGTTCGACACAAGGGGACAATTGAAAAGCGACGCAAAGCCAATCGCCGCTCCGTCCGCTCTCGACCGTCCCTGACGCTGATGCCGGATTCTGACTCCGGCCTTCGGGATCGCGCGAGCGGGCTCCCGCTCAGTCATTTTCCGGAGGGGCGAAAATTCTCCGACCAGGAGGGGGGCCCGCCCCTCCGATTCTTTCAACTCTTGAACTTTTCGACTCTTTGACCCTTCGACCTTTTGACCTTTTAACCCCTCGTTGCTATCGCTTCGTAACTTCGCGCCGAAGTCGCTCAGCCATCCTCAGAAGATTGGGGTCTGCGGGAGCAAGATCCATGGCACGCGAAAGAGTCATGGTGGCTTCCATCAACGCGCCTGTCCGCAACTGGAAATCCACAAGCCGGAGAACTGTGCCGGTATTCCCAGGGTCCAGATCCACTGCTCGTTCCAGGGCCATCCGAGCGTCGGTCTTCATCCCGGCTGTTTCGGCCGCCGAAGCAAACTGTAACAAGATACTGACATTGGAAGGATCCATGCCCCAGGCACGGCGGAAATGACCCACGGCCTCCTCAACATCACCGCGCCTCTGGGCTATTCGCGCCAACGCCAGGTGGGGCGCGGCACTTTCCGGCGCCAGGCGAAGGGCCCGCTGACATGCGACCAATGCACCCTTCGAGTCCCCCTGGATCTCCAGGGCTTGGGCCAAAAGAGACCACGCTGCGGCCCTAATTTTCTTGGGCAGGCGCCTTTGCTGGGCCAGGCCCAGAGCCATTCCGGCCGCGACCGGAGCATCCCCGGCACTCAGGGCCCACTGAGCCCTGACCAGATCGGCCCGAGGATCTCCGGCTGCCTGTTCCAGCCGCAGGTCGGCTTCCTCCGGGCGCCCCATCGCTCGAAGCGATTGACCGATCGAAATCAAAGTCATCACTCGCAGACGCGGATAAATCTCCAGGCGACGATCCAATCCAGCGAGTCGTAGCCGTGCCTGGTCCTCATCCGTCAGCTCGATCCACGGCACGCGATAACCCGGCGCCACCGCCTCCGCCTGAGCAAGAAGATTCATAGCCTTATCGAATCGCCCCTGAAACAAGGTCACCAAGCCCAGAAGCCTGATGGCGAACGGCCGAGTTGGGTCCCGCTTGATAGCCGCGGCCAAGTCGGCTTGGCCGTCAAAAATACGGCCCCGAATCAGTTGGGCCCGAGCGAGATTGAGATAGCCGTCCGGGTGAGCAACCATGCCCCGAATCTGGCGCCGAGCCAAAACCTCCAGCGCCTCTACAACCCGACCCTGCTCACCGGCTTCCAGATCAGCTGCGATCAACCTCCGGGACCTCAACACGGCCGGCGGAAGTTTCAGCAGTGTAGAGTCGACCAGGGCGGCCACCCCGGCATCAGCATCCCGGTACAGTGTTTTCGCAGTCATGTCCCAGGCCCAAGACCCCAACAACCCGAGGATTTCGATCATGACGGCCAATGCAGCCACCGCGATTAACGGCCAGAGGCGAGTCCTTTTCATAAGGTGACGCCAAAAAGGCACAACGTTCGAGACCGGGCGGCACGACGTCCCGGCCGACGACGGCCGGCTCCCACCCTCCAGGAACCGGAAAAGCCCCGTGAGCACGGTAAAAAACGGTGGTGAAATAGAATTGGCACGACGTTTGCTTTACAGAGTGTCAACCGGCCAACAGAAGCCGGCCCAAGAATTCTACCTCCTCCTTCCTCATGCGGGCCACATGGCCCGCAACTTTTTTTGCTCATCTAACCCGCATTTCTCACCAGTGATCTACTGTGACGCCCGATACACCACACCCTGCCGCGCTTTGCGCAACTCGCCCTCCTCGACGTACCGCAAGTATGCCTGCGTCGTTCGAGCCGCCAAAAACCCAGCATGGCACGGCGTCTCGGGCGTCTCGCAACGAAAACCGGTGAGAAGGGCGGGTTAAGTTTTGCGAACCTTTCCCAACAGTCGCCGTTGATCTGTACGAGGAACGAAGGAGGTTCAGCATGCATCGTAAAACTCTCGTACTGGCAACTCTCTTCATGGCGGTCTGCCTGGTGGCAGGCGCAACCGACGGCAAGTGGATCAACGTGCACGTCACCGAGAATGAAAGCAATACCAACGTCAAGGTTCACCTTCCACTGAATCTGGTGCTCTCAGTTATCGGTGCAGTCGATGTTGAGGGCTTTGAGGGTGGCAAGGTCCGCCTCCACACTGAAGATATCGATATCGAATGGCTGGAGCTCCTCTCCTCAATCAAGGACTCGGCTGATGGCGAGTACCTTGTAGTTGAGTCCGACGAGGCAGACGTCAATGTCACGAAAAAGGCCAACACCATTTTGGTGACAGTCAATCAGAAAACTGACGAGCAGGCCCAGGTCGAAGTTGTTTTGCCTGCACAGATCATCAACGCCATCCAGATCGACGAAGAAGACCGGATCGACATTGCCGCTCTGCTCAAGGGATTCGACGATCTGCCGGCCGGCGATCTGGTCCGGGTGACCTCGGCCGACGCCAATGTGCGCGTGTGGGTGGAATAGATCATGATCAGCCCGTACAGGCAGCGCGGCATATCAACCCTGGGGTCCATTCTCCTGGCGGCGGTCGCAGGGCTTGGGGCGGCCACCGTGCTGATGGACTGGGTAATCGTCGACGTGCAGACGCCGGAACCAGAGGCCATCCACATCAAGGCGCCCTTCCCGCTGATCATCGCGGACATCGCCGTGGCCTTCATTCCCGATGAGGTGATGCAGGACATGGAAGTGCCTCGAGAAGTCCGGGCTCAAAAAGACGCCGTGATGGCCGCGCTCTCCAGCCTGGTCGATGCCCCTGACGGCGCCCTGGTCGAGGTCACGACGCCCGACGAGACCGTCAACATTGTCAAGAAGGGTCGAAAACTGATCGTCGATGTTGATGCGGAGGATGCCGAAGTTCACTGCGCCATACCGTTGGACGGCATCTACAAGAGCCTCGAACGCTGGGACTGGGAGGTCTTCGAACCCAAAATAGTGTTGACTGCGCTCCACAACACCTCCCCCGGCGTGCTGGTAGACGTGCACGCCGACGATGGAACCAAGGTCAAGATTACGAAGTGGTAAATAGGCTGGGAAGCTAGGAGGCCGGAAGGCTAGGACGCAGGACAGGACACAGTTTTCACTACGGCTGATAGAATCCAGAGGATTGAACGGGCGGCCCCTGCGGCCGCCCGTCTTGCGTTCTAGTGTACTGCGTCTAAAGTCTCTACCACCTCTTGGCGGCCCTCCACCCCGC
>CBDTUG010000170.1:0-5021 GCA_965363555.1 uncultured Thermoanaerobaculia bacterium | reverse complement strand
TCGCAGGTTCAAATAGGCTAGCCCACACGGCCGAAGTGGGGGCCTCCTCTTACCTCCCCCTGTAACCAGAGCTTCCCTCCCTGCCGGACGGCCTGACCGTCCCTGAGGGGGTATGCCATGGAGCTGTTGTACATTGTAGTCGCAGCGTCGGCCGCGATCCTTCTCCTTGGCCTTGGTGTTGTATGGGCAATGTGGCGGCGAAGTCGTGCAGCTGCCCGGTCGATGCTGGTCAAGGCCAAGGATGAGGCGCGAAAGATTAGTGCACGGGCAGAAATCAATGCCCAACACCTTGAGAAGGACGTTGCCATTCAGATGCGGGAGCGCTTGCTCTCCGCACGAACAGAATTCGAACGAGAGACCCGAGAACACCGTCTGGAATTGGACGGTTTGGACCGCCGTATGGCTGAAAGTCAAGCGGATTTGGCCGAGCTGAGGATCGACCTCAATGCTCGTGCTGAAAAGGTCGAGGGCGTTGAAACCCAGTTGACCGCTCGGGAGATTCAGATCAAGCAGGGTGAAGCCGAGCTGGAAGCCGCTGTGGCCATCCAAAAAGAAAAACTCGAGCAGATCGCCGGTCTGACCTCGGAACAGGCCAAGGGAGAATTACTCAAGGCCTTGGAAAATGAAGCCCGCATGGATGCGGCCGGCATGGCCAAGCGCATCGAGGACGAGGCGACAGAAAAGGCCAAGGAGAAGGCCCGTAGAATCATATCAATGGCGATTCAACGTATTGCTGCCGAGCATGTCGTCGAGAGCACGGTCTCAGTGGTCGACCTCTCGTCCGACGAGATGAAGGGTCGCATCATCGGCCGTGAGGGCCGGAACATCCGTGCCTTCGAGCAGGCGACCGGCGTTGATCTGATCGTCGATGATACGCCTGAGGCCGTCGTCCTGTCCTGTTTTGAGCCGGTGAGGCGTGAGATTGCCCGCATCGCCCTCGGAAATCTGACCGCCGATGGCCGGATTCACCCAGGGCGAATCGAAGAGGTCGTGGCCAAGGTTCGCGAAGAAATGGATGAGAAGCTCTTGGCGGACGGTGAAGCCGCTGCGCTTGAGGCAGGAATCCCGGATTTGCATCCAGAGATCCAGCGATTGATTGGCCGGCTTCAATTCCGGTCTTCGTATGGACAGAACGCGTTGAAGCACTCGATGGAGGTTGCCTGGTTGGCCGGTCATATGGCATCCGAGTTGGGCGCCGACGCTGTGGTTGCCAAACGCGGTGGTCTTCTCCATGACATCGGCAAGGCCGTTGACCGGGAGATGGATGGAACCCACCTCGAGCTGGGACGGGAGCTGCTGAAGAAGTATGGCGAGTCCGAGGCCGTTATCCATTCGATGGAGTGTCACCACGGAGACTACGACCCCAAATCGGTCGAGGCTGTATTGGTCACTTCTGCCGATGCGCTCTCGGCAGCCCGGCCGGGTGCTCGCCGTGAGATCCTGGAAAACTACATCAAGCGGCTGGAGAAGCTGGAGAGCATGGCCGCGGACTTCAAGGGCGTTTCCAAGGCCTTTGCGATTCAGGCGGGGCGTGAGTTGCGCATCATTGTCGAAAGCCAGCAGATCTCCGACGAGAGCGCCGGTTGGATGGCGCGGGATTTGGCCAAAAAGGTCGAGGCCGAATTGACCTACCCCGGCCAGATCAAGGTCACGGTGATTCGGGAGACCAGGGCTGTGGAGTACGCCCGTTGATCCGGATGCTGTTCGTTGGTGATGTGATCAGCAGTGCCGGTCGTCGGGCCTTGCGACAGGAGTTGGAAGGCCTGGTGGACCGGGAGCGCGTCGATTTTGTGGCCGTCAACGTAGAGAATGTCGCCGGCGGTTTTGGCATCACCGGCCCGGTTCTCGAAGAAATTGACGATCTACCGATCGATGTCTGGACGACGGGGAATCACGTGTGGGACAAAAAGGAGGGGCTGCCCCTCCTTGATGCTCATCCCTACCTACTCAGGCCCGCCAATTATCCCGACGGGAATCCCGGACGGGGATGGTGTGTCTCTGAAACCGCCGCCGGTGTTCCTGTTGCCGTCATCAACCTCCAGGGCCAGGTTTTCATGACACCGATCGAAAACCCGTTTCGTTCGGCCGACGCAGTTCTCGAAGCCATCAAGACGGAGCACCCGGAGGTGAGGGTGATCCTGGTGGACATGCATGCCGAGGCGACCTCGGAAAAACAGGGATTGGGTTGGTATTTGGACGGCAGGGTGACGGCGGTTCTCGGTACTCACACCCATGTTCCCACCGCTGATGAGAGGATTCTCCCCGGAGGTACGGCTCTTCAGACCGACGTTGGCATGACCGGCCCCTACGAGAGCATCATCGGCATGAAGCCGGCCAAGGTGTTGGAGCGGTTCCTCTTCAATACGCCGAGACCATTCGAGCCGGCCAAAAAAGACATCCGATTGTGTGGAACTCTGGTTGATGCCGACGAGGAAACCGGTAACGCCCTGGCCATTCGTCGGGTCAGCTTGAGCATTTCGTAGTCTCGATGACATATGGGTCGTACGATTCGTAGACTCTTACGGTGAACGATCAAGCGTCTTTTCCCGCTGGAGTGTCCCCCTCTCGACGATCGAGCGGATGTCCGAGCTTTCCTGCCCGGGTGTTGGTTGATCTTCCGAATTGGTTGGGGGATCTCGTAATGGCGTTGCCGGCAACAGATCGGCTGGTCCGGGCGAATCAGGGCGGGACGACGATCCTCCATGTTCGTTACGCCTCGGCGCGTCTTGTTTCGGCAATCTTTCCGGATGCCGAGGTCTTGCCTTCGGCGCGGCGAGAAAACCCGCTGCGGACCGCGCGGAGGTTTCGACGATTGGGGCCACGAGCGGATATCGGCTTGACGATGCGAAACGCCGGCCGTGCCAAGGTGGCACTCAGGATGCTCTCAAGGTGGTCAACCGGCACCATTTCACAAGGCGGCCGTTTGTTGTTGAATTGGGCGTACGAGCCCGATTTCGATAATCATCAGATCCATGATGCTGATGCTGCCCTGGCGTATCTGGGACTGGAGGGTGCTGATCAGGCGTGGCGTGCACCTCTGCCCGAACAATTGGCCGGACTGGGGCTACAGGCTCTCCGGGGAACCGGGGTGGGGCCGATGACCCGTCCTGTTGGTTTGGCGCCAGGCGTAGCCTCGGGTGGGTCAGCCAAACAATGGCCGGAAGCACACTTCGGACGCCTGGCGAAGCTCCTGAAGGCTGGGGGTTTCCACCCGGTGGTCGTCATCGGCCCCGGGGAAGCCACTATCGCTCGTTCGGTGGTCGAGGCTTCGGGCCTTGATCTCCCGGTCATCGCCGAAGACCTCGATGCCGCAGGATTGGCGGCGGTCTTGAGCGGATTGTCAGCCCTGGTGGGCAATGACTCCGGCCCGGCCCATCTTGCGTCGGCCCTCGGTGTAGCGACCGTGGCCCTGTTCGGGCCGACTGATGAAAGCCGAACGGCACCGATGGCGCCCGATGGTGTGGTTCTTCGCCATCAGATGGAATGTGCCCCCTGTGGTCGAACGGCCTGTCCTCTGGTCCACCAAGCTTGTCTCAGGGATCTGGATCCTGTCACTGTGTTTGATGCCGTCGTTGCGCAGGTGGATCGGAAATCGATTCAGGCTTCATCGCAAGAGCGCCGATATGTGCAGCGCATCAATCAGGCCTGACGTTTTCCTTCCCGTCTGTGCATCAGCGTGGTGATTTGGGGAGTGGAGCGCTCTTCTTGTTCCAACTGTTGATCGTCCCGGATGAAGCCCTGGAGCAATTCGGTCAGACGCATCAGTTCGCCCCGAACCTCCCGTCGCCGAGACCGTAACTCAGAAATTGTGGTTTCGATATTCTTGGCACGATCACAGGCTTGGTCAACCAGGCGGTCGGCAAGACCGTGGCCGTCCTGAATGATGCGCTGAGCCTCGGACTTAGCGTTTTCGAGCGTTGACTCAGCGGTTGTCTGTGCTGCCACAAGGGCTTTTTGCAGAGCATTCTCTCTCTTCCGATAGGACGAGAGTTCCTGTTCGAGCCGGTGAAGATCTTGGCGGAGCACGCCTCGTTCGCGGAGCAAATCCTCCATTGACGAAGCCAGTTGCTGCAAGAAGGACCGAACCGCTTCGGTGTCGTACCCGCGGAGGCCGCGGGGAAAGTCAACGCCCAGAATATCAAGAGGTGTCAGGTCAGACATCAGAGCCTCCCAGTCCCCCATTGTGCCACACAATGAGTCAAGGAGGTACTTCAGAGGCCCTTCGGAGGCGGGTTTGGGTGATGCCGGTCACGCTCCCCGCCCGCCCGGGGGTCAAAGAGGTCAAAAGGGCCGAAGGGGTCAAAGGGGTCATCCTATGGTGCAGGGTTGTCCGGTTTTTCAATTCCAGCACCAGTGGTCGTTCCGCTGAATTCAGTGTTTGGCGGACAGCTGCGACAGCAGCCAGAGCGCACGTTGGCACTCGGGATCCTCGTAAAGTTTTCGTTCGATTTCGGCGATGAGGGCCTCTCGGTTGATGGAATCATCATGGACCATGATCTCCAGATGAACGCTGTCATCGGGCCTGACCCAGTGGTACTCGAAGGCTTCAACCAGCTCAGGGCGGGTCTTCTCCCGATCGACGAGAACCATTGCGGTGTCGTCCCAGAAGACCAGGGCCCAGCGTTTTTCTGGAAACCACAGGGCCGAGAAACCGCGTTGGCCCAGGTCCTCTCCGTCGGGCGTCAGAACGGACAGGGGTTCGTGGTATCGAAGCATGGCGGTTTCGATGCCGTAGCTGTCCAACAGAGCCTGCCAGCGTCTGGTTGAACTGGCCTCGTGAATCTCCCACATCTCTTTCAAGAGGCCTTCGTGGATCTCGTTCCGATCATCGATGAACGCCTGGAAGGGAGGATAATATCGCCCAATCAACCAGCCCCCAAACCGAACATCGTTATAGACAGGTCGCCCGAGCAGGCCGTTCTGCTCGAGAAAAAAGCTGGCGCCGACCGGATATCGGCCTGTTGAAAAACCCCAACCGAGGGGGTGCCCTGGCGTGTCGATCATCAATGCCGCCAGGCACA
>CBDTUG010000169.1:0-5022 GCA_965363555.1 uncultured Thermoanaerobaculia bacterium | reverse complement strand
CGTGCCGAGTTCTTTACCTCCTACTCCCCCTACCAGCCCGAGATTTCCCAGGGCTCCCTCCAGGCCCTGTTCGAATTCCAAACGCTGATGACGCGCCTGACCGGCATGGAAGTTTCCAATGCCTCCCTCTACGACGGGGCCACTGCCCTGGTCGAAGCCGCGCTCTTTGCTTTCCGGGTTCTGCGATTGAAAAGAGCAAGGGTCGTCATCGCCGACACCGTGCACCCGATCTATCGATCGGTCCTCGACACCTACGCCGATCCCACTGGACTGGAGATTGTCACCGTGCCGGCCGGAGCGAACGGGCGGCTGGACATCGGGGCTCTCGAGGCCGCCATCAACGGCGATACCTGTTGTGTGGCAGTGCAATCGCCCAACTTCCTGGGCGTCGTCGAAGACCTCGGCGCAGTCTCTCAGGCCGCCCATGGCGTCGGCGCCCTCGCGGTTCATATCGTCACCGAGGCCCTTTCGATGGCCCTGATCAAGGCTGGAGGCCACTTCGACTTCGACGTCGTCTGTGGCGAGGCCCAAAGCTTCGGCGTCTCTCCCGGTTACGGCGGCCCTCATCTCGGTTTCTTCACATGTAGAGAGAAGACAATCCGACAGATGCCCGGCCGTCTGTGCGGCGAGACCCTCGACAGCGAGGGCAATCGCGCATTCTGCTTGACTCTCTCGACCAGGGAACAGCACATCCGGCGCGCCAAAGCGACCTCCAACATCTGCACCAACCAGGGGCTGATGGCCCTGGCCGCCACCGTGTGGCTCGAAGCCATCGGCGGCGCCGGCTTGAGACAACTGGCCGAAGATAACCTGAACCGGGCCCACGAACTCGCTCGGCGGCTGACCGAAGAAAACACCGGGTGGCGCCTGGCCTACCCCGACTCTCCCTTCTTCAACGAATTCCTAATCCAAGGGCCCACGGGCGCGGCACAAGCCGTCCGAAAGGCCGAAGAGGCTGGCGTCCTGGCCGGAATTCCCGTCGCCCGCTGGAGTGCCCAGTGGCCCGACGGCCTTTTGATTGCGGTGACCGAACACAACTCCGTCGCTGATTTTGATGCCCTGATTGCGGCCCTGGGAAATGCCTCATGAAACACCGTGCGCTCAGAGACGAACCGCTGTTTTTCGAACGCAACCCCAACCGGCGTCGGCGCCAGGGCATTCTACTGCCGGCATTTGACGGACCCTCGATCGATCCTTCTTCCGTCCTACCGAAAGAGGCCCTTTTGGATGACGAGCCCCTATGGCCCGACGTTGGCGAAATGGATGTCGTCACCCATTTCCACCGTCTGAGCCAACTCAACTACGCGGTCGATGAGGGCCTCTACCCTCTGGGCTCGTGCACGATGAAATACAACCCCCGTATCAACGAAGCCGTTGCCGGGCTTTCGGCCTTCAACGCCGCTCACCCCCTGCAACCTGACCACCAGGTCCAGGGCGCGCTAGAGGTGATGTGGGAACTCGAAGAGATGCTCAAGACCATCACCGGCATGCCCGGCGTCACATTGCAACCGGCGGCCGGCGCCCACGGAGAGCTGGCCGGTATCTTGATGATTCGCAAGGCTCTGGAGGCCCGAGGCGAAAACCGCGAGGTTATTCTGGTGCCGGATTCCGCCCACGGCACCAATCCCGCCACCGCCGCCTTCGCAGGATTCCGTTCCGTCGAAATTACTTCGGGACCTGACGGCACCGTCGATCTGCATGCCCTCGACGCCGCGATGGACTCCAACGTCGCCGCCGTCATGCTGACCGTACCCAACACCCTGGGCATCTTCGAACACCGCATCGTCGAGATTGCCGATTTGGTGCACTCCCGCGGCGGTTTCGTCTACATGGACGGCGCCAACCTCAATGCCTTCGTCGGCCGCGCCCTGCCCGGCCTGATGGGCGCCGACGCCATGCACATCAATCTGCACAAGACCTTCTCCACGCCGCACGGCGGAGGTGGTCCCGGGGCCGGTCCAGTGGTCGTTTCCGAAGCGCTGCTCCCCTACCTGCCGGTGCCTCGGGTTGTCAAAAAAGACGACGGGTTCGCCATGCTGTGGTCGGACGAAAACTCCATCGGGTCGCTGCGAGGCTTTTCAGGTTCCTTCCTGATTCTGCTCAGGGCCCTTGTCTACATGCGAGGTATGGGGGGCGACGGCATGCGGGAGATGTCCGAAACCGGCGTACTCTACGCCAATATCATCAGAAAACGGCTCGAAAGCGCCTACCATCTGCAGTACGACACCCCGACGATGCACGAGGTCGTTTTCGACGACTCAGAGCAGGTCAAAAACGGCGTTCACAACACCGACATCGCCAAGAGACTTTTGGACTACGGCTTCCATCCGCCGACCATGAGCTTTCCACTGGTCGTGCATGGCGCCATGATGATCGAACCGACCGAGAGCTTCGGCCCGGAGGAGATCGACGCCTTCTGCGAGGCAATGCTGGCCATCGCCAAAGAAGCCGAAGAGACTCCCGAGTTGGTAACCTCAGCACCCCACGAAACCCCCGTCAAACGCATCGACGAGGTCCGGGCAGCCCGGAATTTAAAGGTTCGGTTTGTAGACGAGGACTGACGGTCTGTCGGAGACCAATCCCGAAGAAAAACTAGAAGGAAACCGGGAAAAATCCAAAAGAGGCCTCATTCAGCGCAGCGACCAAACTCAACTGGTCGCCGCGATCAAGGTTCTTCCGGTTGAGGTGGATCGAGACTCCCTGCCTACAGAGTCACCGCGATGGTCTGTTCAGTGCCCAGCTGGTAGGCGAGACGCCTACCACCACAACGTCAGGTCCCGTTCTCCCCATGCCCTCTCGTCTGACGAATTGCATGGCTACCAGGCGATTGTGTCGCCACTCTCGAAGCCGTCCGCGAAGATGAACGAACCCCCGGCGGCAGGCGCCAGAACCATCGGCTCGATCGATGACGGCGATCCAGGACGGAACAGACCGATCGGTGCGCCTCCGGTCTGCGGAGCGGTGTCCGCGTCAAACCAGAAGTTGTACATTGTGCCCCACCGAAGAGCATTGGCATTCTCGTTCGTGGCAAAATCGTCGGTCGACCAACTGACCCAGCCGGCCCCGTTGTCCACCGTGATCGTCCAATCCGTCAGATCGTAGGGCTCACCGGAGTGCGAGTCAACATCGTGGAAGCCCGCGTTGGTGATGACGGTATCCGCCTCGATCGGCACGGCAAATGAACCCGCACTACGATGAGAATTGAGGTTGAACAGGGCGTATTCGTAGCGCCAGGTTCCGTTCCCGTTGTCCGATGCCTTGTAAGCGATGAAGAACGATCCCTCACCGGAAACCTCGACCTTTCGCACTGTCACACTTAAGTCTTCGGTGTTCCAGGCGAATATTGCCGGCATGGATTCTTGGGTCGCACCATTCATCGTCAGATCGAGGCTGTTTGCCACATTGACCTTACGGTAGGATACGTTGTTGAGACCGTTTCCGGCGCCCGCATCATCCTGGGTGACATACTGGCCTTCGATGAAATAGACCGCCCCCACATTCATTGCGGGGGTGACGTCTTCCGTCGCCACCTGGATACGTCCGCTGAGTACCGTAGGGTTGGGGTCGTCCGGCTCGGAATGGGGCATGGGAAACACACCGGTGAAAGCATTGACCTCGGACCGCGGCCCGAGCAGGCTGTGGCTGCCGTTGAGGCCGGCAGAATAGGGATCCGAACAGTTGGGTCCCAGCTGTGAACTCGGCCAACTCCCGCAGAGATCTTCCGGGGTGGCGCAGGCGCTGCCGTTGACCGACAAGAAGCCGTGCTTGAGCCAGCTCTGGCCCAACTGCTCCAAGCGTCCATCCTTAAGCCGGTAGAGGTTCTGAGCTATTACAGGATGCTCGTTGCTCGTGCCACCGTTTGCCCACTCGACTGGCACATCTCCGCGGTTGCAGCTCTCGGTACCGACCGAGTAGGCTGAGGTATCGCCGGAGGCACCCCAATATTCGGTGTCGTACAGATCGAAGACGACGACGTCCGGACCAACCGAGGGGCCTCCTGCGTCAACGGTACCCGGCAAGAATGCTGCCACGGCCGCGACCCAAAGAACCTTCCCAAAAACGCCCCACATCCACTTTCTTGTTGTCATCTTGATCTCCTCAATGTGCGCAATAACTCAACTCTTCAATTATCAACACAGAGGGAATTTGGTTCATTCCACAGAATTCAAAAATTCCAAGAGAGCGTCAAGATTTCCCCTGGCCTCGATGTGGGCGGGATCGATTTTGAGGGCCTTTTCAAAGGCGATCTTGGCCTGGTCAAGGTCGCCTTGGATAGCGCAGGCAACACCGAAGTTGTATTGCAAATCAGCATTCGAAGGATGCCGAAGGGCCCCGCGACGGAAGACCTCCTGTGCCCTGGGCACGTCACCAATCGAACCCATCAACGCACCCAAACTGAGAAACCCACCCGGCGCCCCTGGATCCAGCTCGACGGCCCGCGCGAAGGGCATGACGGCATCCCTCAGCCTTCCATCTGCGACCAACACGCGGCCGTGCAACTGGTGGACCTCAGGCGCCCCCGGCTGCACCACCAGGGCCTGCTCGACCTCGGCTAACGCCTGATCATTCCGGCCTTCGAGATAGGCAAACCAAGCAGCCTTAAAATGAGAGCCCGGGTTGTTTATCAAACCCCATTTTCGACCCCATCCTAGGTGCTGACTTCCGGCCTCGACCAGATCGAGGGACCCCTGGTTCTCCAGTCCCGAAAAACCGAGGTCAAGAGCTGCCACCCGAAGGCCAACGGCTTCTTCAAAGACGGCATCGCCTCTGAATTCGTGGAATCGAGCAATGGCACTGTGGGCCCAAAAGCCAGCGACCACGACCATCACGGAAGCGAATACCCAGCCCGCCGATGTGATGCGCCCGTCTCGTTTGAGTCTCGCAACTCCGAACCTGAGGTTTCGTTTTCCCCTGAGTCGAGCAACGGTCAGACTGAGGAAGGCCAAAATTCCACTCAAACCCAGCGCCAGGAGAAAAGGAATCCAGCCATACAAGCCTCGAAATGTCGCAAAAGCCAGCACA
>CBDTUG010000168.1:0-5025 GCA_965363555.1 uncultured Thermoanaerobaculia bacterium | reverse complement strand
TCCCTGGGCTACACTGCGTGGCCCCGGGCTCGGGTTTCCCGGGAACATTCCTTTGGGGTACTCAATGCGTTGCACTTGTGGGCCGGTTCTTTCCGGGTCCGCCGTGAAGCGGAGGGAAACCCCAGAGAACGAGGAGACGCGCATGGCTCTGAAGTGGCTTCGTGACAATCTCAGACACTTGAAGTTTGTGCTCTGGGGCGTAGTGGTGGTATTTGTCCTTCTGGTGTTTGTCGACTGGGGCTCTGGTCGACCAGGGGGTGGTCGGGTCGAAGCGGCCGTCAAGATCGGCGACCGAGAAATTGGCGAGCAGGATTTCGTTGACCAGGTTCGGAATCTCCAGGAACTCTACCAGCGGCAACTGGGCGACAACTGGGATCAGTTCAAGGACCAGGTCAATCTTGGTGAACAGGCCGTTCAGCAGCTAATCGAGCGCGAACTGATGTTGGATGAGGCCAAGGATGCCGGTCTGGTGGTATCCGGGGCAGAGGTCCGAAAGCAAATCCTCTCGCTGCCGGTATTCACGGATGAATCCGGGCAGTTTGTCGGGCAGGAGAGCTACAAAAGGGTCCTCCGGGCCAATCGAACCACACCTCGGGAATTTGAGGCCGAACTCAAAGAGAACCTCCTCCTGGACAAACTCCAGACCCTGATGGTCGAAGGCATGTGGGTCAGCGATGGTGAGGTCGATCAGAAGATCCGACAAGAGCGGGAGCAGGCTTCGGTCAAGGCCGTCCAGCTTCGATATGAGCGTTTTCTCTCAGAGGTCAGCCTCGATGAAGGCGCCGCGCAAGAGTATTTCGACGGTCATAAAGACGACTTTCGTCGCGAGGAGGAACGGGTCATCCGCTACCTGGTGGTTGACACCAACAAACTCCGCCGTCTACTTGAGGTTCAAGACGCCGATTTGGAAAATTATTATAACGAGCATACGAGTGATTTCAGGGAGGGTGAGCAGATTCAGGCCAGCCATATCCTGATTCGGTTGAATCCGGGCGCCACCGACAAAGATGTCAGCGTTGCCGAACTCAAGGCTCAGCGGGTGGCCGAGCTGGCGAGAGGAGGGGCCGACTTCCTCGAGCTGGTCGAGGCCCACTCAGACGACCCGGGGACCAAAGACAACGGTGGCGACCTTGGGTGGTTTGGCCGGGAACGGATGCCCAAGGAATTTGAAGACGCGGTCTTCGGCGCCAAGCCGGGCGACCTGGTTGGACCGGTCAAGAGCCAGTTTGGCTACCACATCATCAAGGTCGTCGGGTACCGTCCAGATCGAGTTCGTCCGTTGGATGAAGTCATTGAAGATGTACGTTTCAACTATCTCGAAACGCATGCTGCCTCCGAGGCTGAGGTTCGGGCCGGCGCCTTGGCCAAACAGGTGACGAGCGAGCGGCCGGACACCGATGAGGCATGGCAGGCCATTGCCGATGCAGACGAGGCCGTCGTACTCAACGAGAGTCCACCGTTCGGCAAAGACGATTCGATCCCCGGCACAGGTTCGGACCCGGAATTCACCGAGAAGATCTTCGAGTCTGATGAGGGAGCGGTTGGTGGTCCCCGTTTGATACCACGAGGTTGGATCGTGTGGCAACTCAAGGAGGTCCGGCCCGAGGGAGTGCCTGATTTCGAGACCGCCAGGGCCGAAGTCGAGCAGCAACTCCGGCAGGATAATGCCATGGCGCTCGCTCAAGAAAGCGCCCTGGCTCTTGTCGAGGCTTGGCGCGGCGGTAGTGATATCACCGTGTTGGCTCAGGAGAACAATACGACAGTCGTTGATGTTGAGGCACACCGACGCGGTGCAGCCTTTGGCGCCCTTGGTGTGATGCCCGCCCTGGACACCGAAGTATTCGTCGCCGGTGTTGGTGATGTTGTTGGTCCCGTCACGTTACCTGGACGAGGCGTCGTTATGGCAGGTATCGAACAACTGACGTTGATTGACCCGGCAGAAATCGAAGGCGACCGTGAAGATAAGCGCCGCCAACTGATGAGTGAACGGGCCGAACGATTGATCAGCTCGATAATCAACGAGCGGCGGCGGGACACATCGGTAACCGTCAATACTCAGCTGGTGGCACAGTTTGCACCCAAGGGTTAGTTCAGAAGCCTGGTGTCAAGAGGGGGCACGATGATCGGGCGCCTGGAGGGCGGCCTGCAACAGCTCGATCCCGGTACGGTATTGATCGATGCCGGGGGGGTTGGCTACCTGGTTTCAACGACCCTGCGGTCTTGGGAGGCCTTTGGGGCCGACGACCGCGCATCATTGTGGATTCATACCAACGTGAGGGATGATGCCATCGTACTCTTTGGCTTTCCCGACCGAAACGAACTGGGTGCATTCGAGCGGTTAATCGGCATTTCGGGCGTAGGCCCCCGGATCGCCTTGGCGGTTCTGTCCGGGATGTCTCCGGGCCAATTGGCCGAGGCGGTGGAAACGGGTGACTTCCCCCGGATTCAGCGCACACCAGGAGTCGGGCGAAAGACCGCTGAACGAATCGTGCTCGAGCTCAAAGGGCGCCTGAATCATGTGGGCGGCGCCGCGAGCGAGAGAGATCCGGCGCACGATGCGATGTCGGCTCTTGTCAATCTTGGGTATTCGGAGCGCGAGGCATCGCGCGCGGTCAATGCTGCGCGGATCCTTCCCGAGGTCGGTGACCTGGGTAGCCTGATTCGGCAGGCTCTTCAGATTCTGACGTCCTAACCCCTGAATCCTTAGCCATTTGTGCCATTTTTGATTTATTTCTGCTAGTGTTGGCCACATGAGCGACGTACTTCAGGCTGATAGAGAAGGAACCGAAGTCGGTTTCGAGGAAGGGATTCGCCCACGCAGACTGGAAGATTTCGTCGGTCAGGAACGCCTGACGGACAATCTGGCGGTCTTTATCAGCGCCGCTCGCGCTCGAGGGGAGAGCCTGGATCACATTCTGTTTTTTGGGCCGCCGGGTCTCGGCAAGACGACTCTGGCTCACATTGTTGCGACGGCGATGGGCGCGGAGTTTCATGTCAGCTCGGGGCCGGTTCTGGAAAAGGCAGGGGACCTCGCGGCCATCTTGACCAATCTCCAGGAGGGTGACGTACTTTTCCTTGATGAAATCCATCGACTGAGCCCGGCGATTGAGGAAATTCTTTACCCGGCCATGGAGGATTTCGAGCTGGATTTGATCATCGGGGAGGGTCCGGCAGCTCGCAGTGTTCGCTTGACACTGCCCCCGTTTACCTTGGTGGCTGCCACGACCCGAACCGGGTTGTTGACGGCGCCCCTGAGAGACCGTTTCGGCATCGTCAGTCGGCTGGAATTTTATGGTCGGGACGACCTGGCCTCGATCACTCGGCGCTCAGCTCGGATTCTCGATATTTCGATCACAGATGAAGCTTCCCTCGAGGTGGCTCGGCGAGCACGGGGCACGCCGAGAATCGCCAACCGGCTGCTCAGGAGGGTTCGGGATTTTGCGCACCATCGAGGGGATCAACAGATCACGCTCGAGGCTGCTCAGTATGGTCTGGAGAAAATGGAAGTTGACGCCTTTGGTCTCGACCACCTGGACCGGCGCCTGTTACTGACGATCATCGATGTGTACCAGGGGGGGCCGGTGGGTTTGAAGGCATTGGCCGCATCCCTGGGTGAGGACCGTGGAACCCTGGAGGATATCTGCGAGCCGTACCTTCTGCAGAGTGGTCTTCTTCAAAGAACCCCCAGGGGCCGCATGGTGACCGCCAAGGCTTACCGGCATCTGGGTCTTGACCCAAGAAGTACCATGGATTCCCTGTACAAGGAGTCGGAGTGACAGAACCGATACCGGTTGTTTTTAACCCGACGGCTGCTGGAGGCCGGGCCCGGCGGCTCCGGGCCGAGCTTGAGTGCGCAGCGGACCACAAGAGCGTCGCCCTGCAATGGTGGCCGACGCGTGCTGCCGGTCATGCTGTGGAGTTGGCGGCGGGGGCTGCCCAGCAAGGCCACCCCCTGGTCCTGGCCTTTGGGGGTGACGGGACCTACAACGAAGTGGCCCAGGGTCTTCTGGGAACTGAGACATCCATGGGTGTGGTCCCGGCGGGAACAACCTCGGTACTGGCTTACGAATTCGGGATTCCCCGCTCGGTGGGCGCATCGCTGGGGGTCCTTCTTGAAGGCTCTGATCGAACGATGCGTGTGGGGCAGACCGACAAGGGTGACATCATTGTTTTGATGCTGTCCGCAGGCCCGGACTCTTTGGTCCTTGAACGCCTCATGCCATGGCTCAAGCCCCTGGGTGGACGGGTTGGCGTGGCGCTTCAGGCCGTCATCGAGTTGATGCGGCCGGCACCGATGCCTATGCTGAGGGCCATTGTCGGCGAGCAAGCGTGCGAGTGTGGGTGGGTCATCGTCGGTAAGAGTCGGTGTTATGCAGGTCCGTTCCACGCATGCCCTGACGCCAACCCGTTTGCGGCCGCTTTTCAGGTGGTCGTCAACCGCAGTCGAACTCGCTGGTCGGCGCTGGCATTTGCGGGAGCGCTGGCTCGCGGAAAGCACCTATCGCTGCCCCCGGTGGAGCGGTGGGACCTCGAAACCGTTCGCCTCGAGGGTGTTCATGGACCGAGCCCGGTTCCGTACCAGGTTGATGGGGATTTTAAGGGGCACCTACCGGTGGAGATCTCTATTCATCCGAAGCCGCTCGTCGTGCGGTTACCTCGGGCATAACCCGTTCCAGAGCCCACCGACAACCCAAGAAATCAAGAGCGCCCAATACCCCCAAACGGGGCGTGCCTGGTACGACTTTCTTCATCGGGCAGACCTCCAAATCGAGCCGTTGATGCGAAGAAAGTCGATACTTGGCAACCCTCGGCGAACGTGCAAGCAATCGGAACTCGGCCGGGGGAAGTAGGCCGTCGAGGTCGTTTCCCGGAGGGGCGGTTCTCTTCCTGGATCGAAAATGATGCCCCTCAGGAAAACGCACCGAGCGGGGACGCGAAGCGGACCCGAAGTCCGGGGTTGGAGAACAGGGGCCGGGACCAACCGAACCCGAGCCCACAAACACGAGCTCTCCTCAAGTCTCGAAC
>CBDTUG010000167.1:0-5030 GCA_965363555.1 uncultured Thermoanaerobaculia bacterium | reverse complement strand
CGCGGAACCCCTTGCCTTCCTAGAGCTTATCAAAAAATTACTCGTTTCCGCCTCGGGAACCGCGCTGTCCCCTTCAGGGTTTCCGGACGGGAACTAGCTCGCACTTTTCCTCGGTGAGAGGCACGGGTTTGAGGCTGATCCCCTTTTCCGGGAATGACTGTAACCATTTTCGGGTTTCGAGAAAAGAATGGACATGAAATACCGAACTATCGTTGTTGTAGCTCTGTGTGTGGCCGCCGTCGCAGGATTATTGGTCGCAGGGGCGGACGGAGAATTGAATATTCCACCAACGGAGGAAATCCTCATGAGTGAAAGCGGCAGGCCGACGGATGATGAACTCAAGGCCCAACTGACCGATATGCAGTACAAGGTCGCCCGGTGCTCGGCGACCGAGCCTCCATTTGCCAACGAGTACTGGGATCACAAGGTGCCCGGAATCTACGTTGACGTTGTCTCCGGAGAGCCGTTGTTCTCCAGCCTGGACAAATTTGACTCCGGTTCGGGGTGGCCCAGTTTCACCAAGCCGGTGGTGCAGGGAACTGTCGTCGATATTGAAGATAGCAGTCACGGCATGGTTCGCACCGAGGTCCGATCTACGGGAGCCGATTCGCACCTGGGGCATGTCTTTGATGATGGTCCCGGTCCGAGTGGACAGCGCTACTGCATCAACTCGGCGTCGTTGCGCTTCGTCGCTGCCGAGGATCTCGAGACCGAGGGTTTTGGTCAATTTGTTCCGGCCTTTGTTGAGGCGGGTGTCATTGAGTTGACGGACGATGACGACGGCGTCGAGGCCGCAGGAAAATCGAGCGCTTCCGGTACCGAGCAGGCGATCCTCGCTGCCGGGTGTTTCTGGGGCGTCGAACATCTCTTCCTCGATCTCGAGGGTGTTCTTTCCACCGAGGTCGGCTACACAGGCGGCCACACCAAGAATCCGGCCTATCACGAGGTGACGACCGGCAGGACCGGACACGCCGAGTCCGTGCGGTTGGTCTTCGATCCCTCAAGAGTTTCCTACGAGACGGTCTTGGATTATTTCTTCCGTTTGCACGACCCAACGACGCGTAACCGGCAGCACAACGATATCGGCACCCAATACCGTTCCGCGATCTTCTATCTTTCAGAGGCTCAACGGGATTCTGCCGAAAAGGTCAAAGCCGAGATTGATCGCAGTGGCGTTTTCAAAAACCCGGTCGTGACAGAAATCGTCGAAGCCGGCCCATTCTGGTCGGCCGAGGAAAAGCATCAGGAATACCTCGAGAAGAATCCTGGTGGTTATATGTGCCACATTCTGAGGGATTGAAGTTTTCCTGCGTTGAACCGGGCACGGCACGCCGTGCCCCTACTCGGCCACCATCTGACGGGGATCCGGGCCCCTACGGTCCGGCCGGGGCGCAGCTGAAACCTTCGACATGCCCGTCATACCATTTACGCGGCCCGATGATGTGTTTTTTTTCGACCTCGCCCGAGATTTCGACCCCGAGGGAGAGAATGCCGTAGCTGATGTACAGGGCGCCTTTCTTTGCCTCTTTTCGCAGACAGAGATTTCCGAGCACTTCGGCGCGCCCGGCTTCGACGTGCAGGTTCGTGATCTGGGTGCCGCCATCTTCAATGGCGAGATGGGCGCCTCCCTCGAGGTCGTGAATCGCGAGGATCCGGTCGAGCCGATCGGCCGACTTGCGAGTCTTGGAAATCAGGGCCAGGAGGGGTTCAACGTCGAGGGCCTTCAGCGTGAGATCGGTGTGTAATTCCAGAGGTTTCCCCAATCGAAGCGTTCCTTCATCGATATCGATGTTGCACCACCAGTCTCGTGGTGGGTTTTCGGTTGGGGCATTTTCTTCGGGCGTGCCAACCCCGGCGTTTTCTATTTTGATGGTCGAACCGTTGACGGAGAACTTCTTGTCTTCAAAATCGGTGACGGTAACCGGAAAGAGGAAATGGAGATCAGCAATGATTTTCCGGCCCTTGACATCGACCGAAACGTCGGTGGTTTTAACCTCAAAGCTCCCTCCGCCCGTGCCCGCTGCTTTTGCGACCTCGAGGTGGGACGTGAGGAGGCCCTTTCCTGAGAGAATTTCGACAGGCGAGGCCCCTTTGAAGTACCGGTTGTATACCGTCAGGTCCAACACATGACTTTCGGGCACGTCGATCGTCACTTCGACTGCAGCCTTGGGCTGCACCATTTCTGTAAGGTTGCCGATGACGGCGACGCTGAGATTGTGCCCCTCAATGTGTGGCGTATCCGAGTCCGAGAAAGCAAGGGCGAAATCATCGAGATCAAAATCCAGCTCGGTGTCTCCCCGGCCGTCGGCCTCGCGGCCGGTGATCACGACCTCGCCCCGCCCGGAGACCGCATAATCGAGGTATTCGAAAGTGAAGGCCGAGGTTTTGATATCCAGTCGGCTGCCCGGCTCCAGGGCGCCTCGAGAAATGTCCAGGTCCGCTTCGAGGCTTCCGGCGCCTCCCCGGACCTGCATCCATGAGACCGAGCGCACGAAGGTATCGACGAATCGAAGGTCCTCAACATCTCCCGAGGCTGAAAGACTCCCGGAAATGAATGGGAAGATGCCTGCTTCAAGCCGGTCCTGCTTGACATGTTTGTCGATGCGGGCCCGGCAATCAAGGTTGAGATTTTTTGCCAACGGAACCTGCTCGTGGCTGACCCGACCTCCTTCGAGCCTGACCCGGGCTTGCGGAATTCCCAGAGGTCCGCGGGCCGTGGTGTCGAGCCCGCCGCCCACCTGGAGATCCGTGCCCTCGATGCGAAAACCGAAGAACTCCAGGAATCGAATGTCCTTGACCCCAATGCCGCTCAGTCGGATTCGGAAGCCCGTTTTGGTTTTGCCGGTAGGCGGCATCGTTGTCGGCGCCTTTTCGACTGTGACCTCAACGCCCCGGGCCCGGGGCAGGATGGCGTGAAAAGTCTTAAAGGGCAGGGCCAGGATGTTGACGCCGGTGATCGCTCGATCGATGGTGAGATGCCACACGATGTCCTTCGAGTGCTGGCGGATGGCCAGGTCCTGAACATGAACCAGGCCTGGGATGACGGTCCATGCCCGCCCCCAGTGAATCGTGAAACGTTCGGGATGGGGGGCGATCAGTTTCTGTCCGATGGGCGTCGCTACGAAGAGGTTGCCGGCCGCGAGATAGATCGCCCAGACCCACAGTGTCGATCGAATGAGACGCCTGCGCCGCTTGGGTGATTCCACCTTACGCCTCTTCCTCCGAGTAGGCCTCGTCGGCGAGGTAAACGACGCGGCTGCCCTTGGGTACCGACACCTCGTCAGAAGGATTGAGCAGGTCTTCGCTGTCCCCTGGGCGCCTCAGGCCAATCACCAGGGCGCCGTGTGCGCGCTTGAGGTGAGCGGCAACAGTGGCAAATGTCGCCGGCAGTTCGAGGTCTGGGGGCACCTCGCTGACGAAGAGGCTGTGGGCCCGCGACGCCGCCATCCGGCCCATGATCGCCGCCGTGCCCGGAGCGACCACAGAGTGCGCCAGGAGGGAGAAACCCAGGCGGGTGGTCTCGATCACCTCGTCACCGCCTGCGGTCAGAGCGTGGGCGACGTTCTCGGCATCCAGGATTTCCGCGACGATGTGCAGCGGATTTCGGCGTCTTGCGGCGGCGCCGCTCTGCTTGAGGAAAGAGCGCAAGGTGAACACCGTCAAAATCGTATGGGCGTCGGCTTGCTGTGGCAGGACCTTTCGGTTGCCGACGACAATCACCGCCGCAGCGTGGGACAGGCGGACCTTGTCCAACTCACTCTCTTTGGTCGGGTCGCCGTTGACCCAGGTGAACTCCAGCGGGACCCCGGCCGGCCTTTCGCCCTGGGCGAAGAGCACGACGGTTGCGTCGTGGTCGCCCAACTCCGCCAGCAGGGCGTCGAGCAGCATGCGGACGCCCGGATCGTAGCCGCAGACGACGACGTGGTTGACATAGGTGCTCATGCGGAATTGCTCCTCTCGAATACTCAAGACAGCTCGCAACAGGGTCTGGCTGACGATGCCCGCGAACAGGGCCAAGGTGAACATGCCCGAGATCATCAGCACGCCGCCGACCAAACGGCCGACCAGACTGGCTGGAACGATGTCGCCGTAGCCGACCGTCGTAATCGTCACCAGAGCCCACCACAGACCCTCTCCCAGACTGTTGATCGTTTGGGTTCCTTTGGCCAGGGGTCCTTCAATCAGAAACAGGGTCAGGCCTCCGAGCACGGTCGCGCCGGAGAGCATCAGAAGACCGAAGGCGAACATCAGGCGGTTTTCTCGAAACGACAGCATCACCCCTTTGAAGGGGTTGGCCCGCCGGAAAATCCTGGGGAACCGAAGCACCCGAAGGAGGCGCAGGGCTCGGAGACCCCGCAACTGGGGCGCCAGGGCGAGGACCGTCGCCAGATCGATCAGCATCAACGGGCTGAGAGCGTAGCCGAAGCGCTTGGCCGCACTGTAGAGCAGCCGGTTGCTCGGCGTTCGGTCAAAGAGTTCCATTCCGGCCGGGTGGTATGACGCCAGTCGCAACAGATATTCGCCAAGAAAAACCCACAGCACCAAACCGTCGAGGCGGATCAACAGGTGTGAGGTGGGGCTGTCCGGTTCGACAAAGAATCCTGCCGCAATCAGAACGATCGATCCGGCGATCAGCAGCCAAACGAAACTCTGGACGACGCGATAGACCTGGGTCTGGGGTTGGTGGAAAGCGGCATTGATGATGCCGGGCTGATGTGCGGTGCGCCATGGTTTCACAGGGCCAGTGTAAAGCAATTCGTCGCACGAATTGCATGCGGCCCTTCGGGCCCAGGGATTATGAAGTCAACGCAAAGCCGCAGAGGAATAGCCACAAAGAGGCACAGAGAAAGACCTCTCGCAAAGATCGCCAAGAACGCAGAGAAAAAATCTACAGGGGAAAGGGCGCTCTGCATCTTTCGAAGCTCGGCGAATCGCCCGGAATCACGAGCGCCCTCTCGGACGGGACGTGCCGGGCTTGGCCTTCTTCATCGGGCATTCCTCTCAACAAGGACCCCGCTGCGAAGAATGCC
>CBDTUG010000166.1:0-5080 GCA_965363555.1 uncultured Thermoanaerobaculia bacterium | reverse complement strand
GAAGAGTTGCGGCCCACGCCCCGCGTTTCATCTTGCCCGAGTAGGCCACGGCCAAAACGATATGCACTGCACCGGGATCGTCAACCAGCCCCGTAACCCTCGGCATAGCCTCCGTGGCCAGTTCATCCGCCCTCTCGTTCCAACGGTTACCCGCGTGCCCCTTGACCCAAAACCAATGCACTTCATGGCGTTCCAACTCGGCTTCCAACTCCTGCCAGAGATCCCTGTTCTGAACCGCATCACCCGCTGCGGTCCGCCAACCCCGTCGCTTCCAGCCTTCCATCCACGAAGTGATGCCTTGACGGACATATTGCGAGTCGGTGTGCAGATCGATCTGCTGCGGCTGGTCCAGTGCCCTCAAGGCCTCGATCGCGGCCCGCAGTTCCATGCGGTTGTTGGTCGCTTCTTCCTCGCTGCCGGACAGTTCGAGGGGCCCTTCTCCCAATCCAAGAATGACCACGCCCCAGCCGCCGGGGCCTGGGTTCGGCCGGCAGCCACCGTCGGTGTAGATGTCAATTGCCATGGTGGGACTATATCCTGAGTTGATCAATTCTGGCAGATAGTTGCGACCCGCTGCAGGTTTCAGGTCTCAGGTCTCAGGTCAGTTGCCACGACTTCCAGACGCCTCGCGGGTTGGTCCACCACTGAGGCGGCCGGACTATGATGTCCTCGACAATCTCAGGCATCGCCGGCTTGGCAAACCAGAAGCCCTGGGCCATTCGGCAGCCCAGGCCACGAAGGGCCTCGAGTTGCTCACTGGTCTCGACGCCCTCGGCCACAACCTCGACACCAAGCTCAGCGGCGATGCCGATCAGTGAGGGCGGCAAGCGATCACCCGAGGAGACGCCATTGACCCGCTCCGTGATCGTCGGATCCAGTTTGAGCGTGTCGAAGATTTTCCGGTCCAGCTGACTGATTGAACCGTGTTCCAGACCAAAATCATCAATCGCCAACCGAACACCCAGGTTTCGCAAGCTCTCCAACGGCCCCTGAACCTGGTCGCCATGGTCGAGAATCACGGCCTCCGGTAACTCCAAGACCAGCGCAGACGCGGGCAGACCGGCGCCCTCCAAGGTCTGCTCCAGACGCTGGTGCATGCCCTCAGTCACCAAGATCTTCAGCGACAGGTTGACACTGAGGAAGAGTTGCTCGGCCTCAGGCAGGTTCCGACGCCACCAGGCAACCTGTTTGCAGGAATCCTCGAGCACCCTCCACCCCAAAGGCACGATCAGCCCACTGCTTTCGGCAACATCAATGAACTGCGCGGGCGCCAGCATGCCCCGCTCGGGGTGTGACCACCGCACCATCGCTTCGACACCCGCAACCCGACCCGATTCAAGATCGACGATCGGCTGGTAGTGCATCTCGAACTGGTGGGCGTCAACCGCCAGCCGTAACTCTGTCTCCAGGTTGACCCTTGACACCGCTCTCTCGTGCATCTGTGGGTTGCAGACCTGATACCTCGACCGACCCAGACTTTTGGCGCGATACATCGCCAGGTCTGCGTCGTCGATGATCGAGGCGGCGTCCTCGTACCCGGTCTCGCTGGTCGCGATGCCGATACTGGCATTGACCACAATTTCGTTCCTGCCGACCGTGATCGGTTGGCACACCAGATTGAGGACCCTCTCCGCCACGTGGATCGACAATTCGGCGCCTCGAGCGGTCATCAACAAAATACCGAATTCGTCACCGCCCAACCGGGCCACCGTGTCTCCGGGTCTCAACACAGAATTCAGTCGCTTGGCCACTTCGATGAGAACCTGATCTCCAGCTCCATGGCCGTAAAGGTCGTTAACCCGCTTGAAATGGTCCAAATCAACGAACAGCACCGACAGGTCACCGCCCCCGTCTCGATTGGGAACAGCCAGAGCCCGCTCGACCCGGTCGATGAACAGGCCCCGGTTTGCCAGACCCGTCAACTCATCGTGCAGAGATTTATGGATCGCCTGCTCTTCGTTTCGCCGACGGTCGGTAATATCCATCAAAAAACCGGCCATACTGGTTACGCGGCCGTGCAAATCCCGCACCGCTCGCCCCCGAGCTAGGATCCAGTGGGGATCGCCGAAACCGTTGAGCAATCTGTGTTCACATTCGAATGAGCCCCGGTTCCCCTCGAGGTGAGCGTGCAAACGGGTGCGGAGGTGCCTCAGGTCGTCAGGGTGGACCCTGTCGAACCAACGATCGGGTGAATCGACGGTTTCCTCCGCCGAAAGACCGAGAATCGTGCTACACCGAGGAGAGCAATAGAACTCCTCAGTCAGAAAATTCCACTCCCAAAGGCCATCCCCGGCTCCATCGACCGCCATTCGTAATCGAGCCTCACATCGTCGCAGGTCAGCGGAGGACTGTGTTGCAACCACAACGCTTTCCACCAGTGGCCCCAAGACATCGGCAGTTGCTGCTCGGCGCGGCAGATAGGCCGACGCACCGTTTTCCAGGGCCTTGAGTGCAATCGAGCGCTCCTCTTGCGTCTCTCCCACCAATACAACGATCGGGCACATGGCGGCACGACTCAGGAGCCGTTGGAGGGTCGAAATGCCACTACTGTCGGGAAGGTCAAGGTCGGCAACGATCGCGGTCGCCGTATTCTGGTCGAGAAAAGACACGGCCTCCGATAAGCGTTCGACCCTGATGATCGGAAAGTCCCCAAGAATGGTCGCTCGGGCGTCGGGCCCAACCATCAAAATCAACGGGGCCGGCGGAGCCTCAACCAACGGTTGTTCTCGGTCGGAACACCCGTTCTCGGAACTCTCCACCACATGGTGTGTTCCCAGGCTCTGATCAGAATCACTCATCATTTGCCGAAAAGTTCGAATGATAACCACAACAACTCGCCGATTAGATTTCTAGATCGTCGCTCATCAAATGTAACAGGAATGTTACGAAGGTCAAGACCTGGAATTGTTTTGAGACTAGGAATAATTATCTAATTTTTATCAGACCTCGAACGATAGATCGTCAGAGGCCGGTCTCCGGAGCCGTCAATTCTCACCGCCGGAGAATACTGTCCCGGAAATGCAGGATTCTCAACGATGGGCCGAGTGAACTCGCTGCCATCGAGTTCGATCAGGTAGTCCGGCATAATTTCCCAGAATCCACTGGAAAAATCTTGATTGAGGACGTGAGGAATCATCGAAGGTGTCACCAATCCCACCAGATCGACGACTGCGAGATCGGTGTAATAACCCAGCGCACCCACCTCGAAGAAGGCGACCGACTGCCCCGGCTTCGCATCGGCATTCAACCACCGGGCCATCGTGATGTAGGCCGGAACCTGTTGGTCCCGCGGGAGGGTTCGAAGGATCCCGACGGTGCGCCACCCGGCGGAGACCATCAGGGCAACCGCCAGAGCCCATGCAACGGTGACGCCGATTCCACCGACTCTTCGACCGTTGACGGCCGTTCGAACGACAGCCTCCAGTCCGAGGCCGGCCACCAGGCTCAAGACGAAGAGGATCGGCAGGCGATACCAGGTGTAGCCAGGCACGCCCAACAGTGAGTAGCCCACCGCATAGACCACCCCCCAGACGGGAAATATAATCATCCGGCGTTGTCGGATCCCCATGGAGACCAACCCGGCCGCCACGAGCACATAGCCCAATACCGTCGAAAAAACACCCCAGGGCCCGACCCCCCAACCCGGTAACCACTCCCCGAACAACCGAACGGGGAAAGGTGCCCACAGACCCGACGCCACCTGGGCCATCTTGGCCGCCAGTGTCGCCGGCAAGATGGACCCAAAGGTCGGAAGAGCAAATGCCGCCCAGGCCAGGACCGGCAGCGCACCGCCGAGGACGTACATCAGGGTGGGAGATCGCCCTTGACCTCGATGTCTGATCTCGCCCGCGATCACAACCAGGCCCAGGATCATCCCGAAGAGCGCTCCTTCTCCACGGGTCAGGAAGAGTACGCCGACAGACATTCCACCGAGAAACCAGCGCCTTGAAAACACCATTGCTGCAGCAAGGACCAGGATCAATGCGAAGGGATAGGCCTCCATACTGAGGTGCGTGACCCACCCTTGGGCAGCCACCATCCAGCCGACTGCAGCCGCCTGCCCCGCATTCAATCCGAAGCCTTCTCGAAAGATGAAGAACGACCAGATGAGGGCCACCCACGACGCAGCGCCGGCCCACAAGGCCACAACTGTAGGTTCTAAACCGGTGATCACCGTCAGGCCCGCCACCGCCATCGTGAATGCCGGCGTCGTCGTCGCCAGCACCGGCGGAGGCTGATTGAAGACAAAACCGTCGCCCCGGGCCAGGTTCTTGGCGTAGGTCAGGCTGATCAGAGCGTCGTCACCGGGAAAGGCAGGATCCAGCCGAAGAGCTGCCGCCAAAGGCATCAGGCTGGCGATAACAAGGACGATGACGGCCAGGCGGACGGAGATCAAACCCCTAAGGTCATCGATTTTTCGAAGTTCGCCGAAATCTATCATGCGTCCATCCGGGCAGGGGTGAACCCCGCCCCTACTGCTCTTATTGTAGGGGAGGGATTTATCCCCTCCCACCCATAGATTGCAAATGCGTAAACCGGAACGAGAGGGGCGGTTTGCACGCGCCTCAGTCGAGAGCTGACAGCTGAGAGGTGATGGCTGAGAACTGACAGCTTACCCTCCATACTCCTCCATCTGATCGAAGTTGAGGTATCGGTAGATTTCGGCCTCGTGACCCTCGATCCGGTCTCCCGCGATCTCAAGGTACTCCGCAGGCGTCGGGATACGCCCCAGAAGGGCACAGACCGCTGCCAGTTCCGCCGAACCCAGGAAGACCTGGGCGCCATCACCCAATCGATTGTCAAAATTCCGCGTCGAGGTTGAAAAGACTGTTGCTTTGTCCTCGACCCGGGCCTGGTTGCCCATGCACAAGGAGCATCCGGGAAGTTCAATTCGGGCGCCGGCCTCTTTGAGGATGTCCATGACCCCCTCGGCTTCCAACTGGGCCTTGTCCATGCGCGTCGGCGTTGCGATCCACAGGCGGTTGGTCCCGAGATGTCGGCCTTCCAAAACTCGCGCCGCAGCCCGGAAATGTCCAATGTTGGTCATACAGGAGCCGATGAAAACTTCGTCGATCACACG
>CBDTUG010000165.1:0-5085 GCA_965363555.1 uncultured Thermoanaerobaculia bacterium | reverse complement strand
GGCCCCTTTCCACTTCGGGCATGCCCGCCCCCTTCAGCCGGACAACATCTCCGGGCTGGGTTCCTGCCTCGATAAGCACCGATTGATCCTCACCAAGAATTGTCGTGATCGGCGCCTCGGCGCCAAGCATCGCCTGGAATACGGAAATCGGCAGCTCGAGGTGCAGGTGCGCCCCCTCACGTTCGAATAACTCGTGCTCTTCCACAGCCATGACAACAAATAACGAACCGGCAGGACCGCCCTGATGCCCGCCTTCCCCCTCGCCGGCCAACCGCAGCCTCATGCCCGTGTCGACGCCGGCCGGGACCGTCACCCTGAGGGTGGCCTCGACTTCCGATTGGCCCTGACCGCCGCACTTTCCGCACGGCGAAGGGTTGATACGGCCTCCGCCCTGGCAGGTCGGGCAGGTCTGAGCCACCGAAAGAAAGCCGCGCTGGAACATCACCTGGCCCGCGCCCCGGCAGGTCGAGCAGGTTTCGGGGGAAGTCCCCGGCTCGGCGCCGGAACTCCCGCAGGCGTCGCACGACTCCTGGCGGGGAATTCTGACCGTCTTTTCGGTTCCCATTGCCGCTTCTTCGAGGGTCAATCGCAGCGTGTACTGAAGGTCCCGCCCTCGCCGGGGGCCCTTGCGACTCCGGCCCCGCCGGCCAAAAATGTCGCCAAAACCAAAACCGAAGAGATCGCCTAAAATATCCGAAAAATCACCGAAGGCGGTTGGGTCAAATCCAGAAAAGTCCTGTCCGACACCCTGGTGTCCGAATCGGTCATACCCACTCCGCTTCTCAGGATCCGCAAGCACGGAATAAGCTTCGGAGGCTTCCTTGAACCGTTCTTCGGCGTCCGCGTCACCCGGATTCTTGTCGGGATGATTCTGAACCGCCAACCGCCGGTAGGCTTTTTTAATCTCATCGACCGAAGCGTCACGCCCCACGCCGAGGATCTCGTAATAGTCCCTCGTTGTTACCATTCTGATCCTACTCTGTCCTACCTAAACTGAGCGATTCTGGCGGATGCGATGTGCCAAATCCTTGAGACTCTGGTGTTTGCAAAAAACGCAGGCATACCTGTTTGTCTGTCGAGGCTTTTTGCAAATACCCAGAGGCCAAGAAGTTGGTGCAGATCGCCGTTGAGAATCACTCAATTTAGGTCTTTATTTTTCATCCTCAGACTCAGCCATAGACATGGCAATATTGGCCATACCCAAAGCGGTCATCGGATCCATCATGATCACCTCGGTCAAAACCCGGGCCGCATCCAGTACGGCGAATGTCGCCTCTTCGAGAACTGACCTTTCTTCACTTGTGACCGCTTTTCGGGCCCGGTGCAGGGTTGAACGTACATCATCTCGATCTTCAGGGGACAGACTCCCGCCAAACTCCCTGACCACCCGATCATTGGTATACAAAAGTCCTTCCAGACGATTCTGCAGCTGGCGAATCTCCCTCCGCTCCGTATCATCGACCCGAAACTTGTCCGCCTCGGCAATCAAAGTGTCGATTTCGGCCTTCGAAAGACCTCCTGCCGGATTGACCTCGATGCTCTGTTCTCGTCCCGTGGCCAGGTCCTGGGCGCCGACCTCAACAATTCCGTTGGAGTCAATCGTGAAGTTGACCTCAATCTGAGGAACACCCCTTGGCGCCGGCGGAACCCCCACCAGATCGAACCGTCCCAGGGAACGATTCTCGTTGGCAATGCCCCGCTCACCCTGAAGCACATGAACCTCAACCGTCGTCTGATTGTCTGCGACCGTCGTGAAGACCATGGACTTCTTGGTCGGGATGGTCGAGTTCCTCTCGATGATCTTGGTGAAAAGGCCACCGTGAGTCTCGATACCCAGAGACAGAGGTGTCACATCGAGCAGGATGAGGTCCTTGACCTCACCTTTGAGGATTCCTCCCTGAATTGCAGCACCGATCCCGACCACCTCGTCCGGGTTGATATCCTGGCAGGGTGTTCTCCCGAAGAACTCGCTGACCATTTCAACAACGAGCGGCATTCGGGTCTGTCCCCCAACCAGGATCACCTGGTCGATATCCTCGACCTCCAGGCGGGCAGCCTCTAGAGCGTTACGACAGGGCTCGAGAGTTCGCTCAACCAGGTCCTTGATCAGGCCCTCCAACTCAGTGCGAGTAATACGAACCTGCAAGTGTTTCGGCCCGGTATGGTCGGCCGCGATGAAGGGCAGTGAGATATCCATGAACTCGGCCGTCGACAGCTCACATTTGGCGCTTTCGGCAGCCTCCTTGATACGCTGCATCGCCATCGTATCCTCGGCCATGTCAATGCCGGTCTCTTCCCGGAAATGTCCGAGAAGAAATTCCATCACCCGAGCGTCAAAATCCTCACCGCCGAGGAACGTATCGCCAGCTGTCGACTTGACCTCGAGGATCCCGTCCCCGATCTCGAGAATCGAGATATCAAAAGTCCCGCCTCCGAGGTCATACACCGCGATGGTCTCGTTCTTTTCTTTGCCGAACCCATATGCCAACGATGCCGCCGTCGGCTCGTTGATGATCCGAAGGACCTCGAGACCAGCGATCGCGCCCGCGTCTTTGGTCGCCTGGCGTTGAGAGTCGTCGAAATATGCCGGGACCGTAATGATCGCCTCGGTTACTTTCTCCCCAACGAACTCTTCCGCAAACTCCTTGATCTCACGCAGAATCAGCGCCGAAATTTCCTCCGGACTGAAACTCCGGTCACGAATCTGAACCCAGGCATCACCGTTTTCCGAAGCGGCGATCACATAAGGCACCAAGGACCTGGCCCACTTGACCTCCTCAGCGTCAAACCGCCTTCCGATCAGACGCTTCACCGCGTAGGCCGTATTCTCTGGATTTGTCATTGCCTGGCGACGGGCGATCTGACCTACCAGTCGATCGCCGGAACCGGTGAACGCCACAACCGAAGGAGTCGTTCTCGAGCCTTCACGGTTCGGGATCACCACCGGTTTGGTCACATCCACGACGGCAGCACAGGAATTGGTCGTCCCCAGGTCGATTCCGATGATCTTGCTCACGAGCCATTCCCTTCTTCAGCAACGGGTGACGACGCCCCCTCAGAGCTGCCGGCAACCACGCCGACCATCGCCGGCCTGAGCAGTCGTCCCCCGAACCTGATCCCCTTGCCTACGACCCAGGCAACGGTACCTGGCGCCAGATCCGAGTCCTCGACTCGCTGGATCGCCTCGTGTGCCTCGGGGTCAAACACCTCACCCGTCGGATCGAAAACCTCCAGGCCCCGCCGACTGAGGATGTCGGTCAACTGTTTAGAAATCATTTCGATACCCTGTTCGAGTGCCTCGCGGGAAGATGCTGACGCGTGCCCGATGGCCCTCTCGAAGTTGTCGATCACCGGTATCAGGTCCTGGACGACCTCCAACCCGGCGAGCTTCTCCCTTTCGGCTCGTTCCCGCTCTGTACGCTTGCGGAAGTTGTCGAACTCCGCCAGCTTCCTGAGATATATCTCCCTCAGATGAGCGATTTCTTTCTGATGCTCTATTTTCTGATGCTCCATCTGTTCTGTTGAACCTTCTTCTTCATCCATAACGGGCTCACCCACCCCGGGGTCAGTCACGACGTCCTCAGAGAACGTCTGGCCTGTCTCGTCATCGATGAATTCGATCTCGATTTCATCGGGATCTTCGTCAATTTTGATCTCAAACTCACCCTGGTTAGACATACTCAGCTCCACACCCAAACATCCAGATCAACCCACGTCGGCCGCGAGGTACGCCGAAAGTGTTTCTCCGATGCACTGCACTACGGGGACAACCTGCCGATACGGCATTCTCCGAGGACCGACTATACCAACGGCCCCGACTGTTTGCCCTTCCCGGTAAAACAACGTTGCCACCATCCCAAGATTCCCACTCGCCGTCAATTGGCTCTCGCTGCCAATGAACACTCGGGTCGTGGTGGTTCGCAGGGCCCGTCGCCACTCGCCCGCGAGACGAGGACGATCTTCGAGGACCTTAACCACGGACCGAATTCGCCCGACCTCGGAAAAGGCCTCATTTTCGATCAGGTTCTCCGCACCGGCGACCTGTACCTCACCATCACCGGGATCTCGGAAGAGCTCCTGAACAAACTGGTGCTCCTCGGCGGACAGACCGAGTAACTCCGAGGTGTCCTCCGCCAGGAAATCTCGAATCACATCCAGGCGCTCCCCTGAAAAGCGTCGTGTGATTCGGTTAGCCAGGGCAGAAAGGTCTGTCGGCAGCCCCTGATCCTTCAGGAAAGCGATTCTCTTTTCGACCCAATGACCGACCGAGACGATCACGCCCAACACCCGGCCGGCTCCAAGAGGTACCAGGGCCAGACTCTCAAGGACAGGATCCTCTCCGACCGGCCTGACGGCGACACCGGCTTCCTGGGTCAGATCAGCCGCAAGGCCCGCGACCCAACCGAGGTCATCCACCTCCATCGGCTTGACCTGCGCGAACCGGGCTTCCACTCGGCGCCGTACAGCAGCAGAAGGCCTGGTGTTTCGTACGTTACTGTCGATATGAACCCTCAGGCCCTGATCTGTCGGCGTACAGCCGGCTGATGGGTGCGGCCTGGTCAAGAGTCCCAGCTCTTCCAGTCGGGCCATCACCCCTCGGATGGACGCAGGGGACAGATGCTGTCCCTTCCTGCCCGCAACCTCCCGAGATGCGACCGGCTGGCCAGTGCGGAGAAAGACCTCCACAATAGCCTCAAAAACAGCGCCTTCCCGTCTACTGAAAATCGTTCCACTCATCAAAAAATGGCACTCCAAATGTAGCCCAACCTCCTCCGCCAACGGAGGCTACTGGACCGGCAAGAGCCACATTGTACCACTCGACATGGGGCCAAAGCGCAACCGAAACTGGGAGCGCGGAGGCAGGGGCAGATGGGCGTCGATATCACATCACCGCGGAGCCAACCGCCGGCAGCTTCCTAAGCCACAGCTCCGATTGACTGCTGATTATCACTATGTTAGCGTGAAACGGCGCTTGAGGTCGCTTAGAAACAATGGTTTTCTTCAACTGGGCAACGATGCAGATGGCCGCCAAGATCGTGTATTACGGTCCTGGTCTCTGCGGAAAAACGTCCAATCTCAGTTACA
>CBDTUG010000164.1:0-5085 GCA_965363555.1 uncultured Thermoanaerobaculia bacterium | reverse complement strand
GCCGAAGATCGTTGTGTTTTGCGCCTTGCAGCCGGACACTGGTGAGAAGTATGGGTTAGGCCCAATACTGTTCAGTGAACGGTGAAGCCGGGACGGCCGCGCCCACAACAACACCTTACTCATTGTGGAGGCAGGCGCCCTCAACTGAACGGTATTGGGCTCGAGGGATTACTGCATCGCTTCTCGCAGTAAGGCCTCAACCTCGGAGTGGCGATTCTTGGCTGCGTGGTCCGCAGCGATATCGCCATCTTTGTCTTTGGCTGATGGGTTGGCGCCGTTTTCCAGTAAGACCCGAACGACCTCGAGTTGGCCCTCGCCGGCGGCAAACATCAGGGCCGTCCAACCCTCGAACTCGTCAGCGTCGTGAGGATTTGATGCGAAATCCAGGAGGAGCTTCACAGTCTCCGGGAACGGGCCTGTTGAGGCAAACATCAACGCCGTCCGGCCGAGGTTTTCGCGTGCGCCCACCGCCGCTCCTCGTTCGAGTAACCATCGAGCACACTCGGTGTGACCATTGAAGGCCGCGTACATCAGTCCGGTCCGGCCGTCAGCGTCTTGAGCGTCGATCTGTGCACCATCATCGACAGCCTTGACCATCAGGTCGTGCCGGCCCTCCAACGAAGCGTCACGCAGCGCCTGGTCGGCGACGGAGTTCACAATCGGCGCCGAGGGCGCTTCGTCCTGCTGCTCTGTCGGCCCAGAAGTGCCCCCACAGGCAAAAGCCACACCCAAAGCAAACAGAACCACCGTCAATCCAACGAATCCCTTATTCATTTTCGAACCTCCTTGGGCACGCATCACCGATCAACCCATCAGCGAACTGTAACCCAACCCGGCTGAGCCGGAACCAGAAAGCGACTGAACGATCCACCGGGTAGCGGCACCATTTACAGGCTGCAGGTTTCAGGAAAAACAAAGCGCTTCTCAAACTGAGACCTGATAACTCTGCCTCGCTTTTTCAAAGTTGTTGGGGCGGCCTCGCTAAAATTCACGATTCTCATCCACAAGATCACGGAGCTCCCTCCGGACGATCTCTCCGAGCAGACGTTGGCCGATCGGGTTGAGATGGGAGTCTTTCTGAAAATAGAGACGGTGACCCCGGACATCCTCCCGGCGGAACTCTTCCAGTGGATTGATCAGAACCCCGTCCGGACGCGAGAAACGAAGGTGTTTTTCTAGGCCACGAGCAAAGGGATACTCCGGGGAAAAATACTCAGAATCCGATGGCACCTCAAGACCGATCCGCCGTGCGTTCTCTGCAGCATCCGGCCCCAGTTGACTGAAATGCGGAATGACCACCAGGAGAGGCCGACACTCGCTCGGCCGGCATTCTTTCACGAGGCGATCCATTTCCTTCAGGTAATCTCCGAAGATCCGACCAGCCTGTCCCCGAAGCAATACCGAATCCGCAACCAGAGATGGGTGGGCCCGAGCATGAATTCGATCCCTCCGGGTGAACCGCTCAGAGGAAAAGACATCCTTTTCCGGACGGTAGACCGGCGCAGGCTTTGTTCTCGGCGACCATCGGTGTTTCGTCCCGGCCCACATCTGCCCTACCTTGTAGTTGAGCCAGGCCAGCGACCTTAGATCCCGGGAGACCATCCAGTAGAGATTTCTCAATGGGGAAGCCCTCCCCCAATTGGTGGGATAACGTAGATCAAACAGATCATTACCAACGTAGACCTGGTAGAGAAAGAGGGACGGTCGGAATTTCCGGAAGCGCCCGGGCGCCATGATCCGGGCCTGAACGATCCCCGTACCACCGACCGCCGAGTTGACGGTCCGCCATTCTCCATCCAGGGCCGGATCAAGACCAGAGGCAAAAGTATCCGGCCGCGCGGCAAAAGAGTCCCCCATAATCAACAGCGTCTTCCGGCCCTCGATCTCTCTGAGATCCCCAACTTTGGTATTTTGACGCAGCTCACCCCGATAGCAGTCAATGACCTGAAAACGGTAGAGCACCTCCAACACAGAGATGCCGAAGATCAAGAGCATCAGCAGGAAGAAAATCCAACCGAGCATCGCTTGCACTCGTCTCCTCATTCGAGGATTTCCCGCCCGGGCCTCTATGCGTTCCTCAGTTCCCACCGGCAAATTGCAGCTCAGTTCGAACGACAGTTTCGGCCGAGTAGGCTGGGCATCTGATCGAGTCGCGGAAGGCACGGTGTTGGCCGCTCTTGAGGATCGTGACCGAAATCGTATCAACGCAGATCAGCCGACCCGCTTCACCCCACAGGCTGAGGTCAAAAGTGGCCAGCTTGAAGCCCTCGGCGGTGTGGTTGACAACAACGCCCATCACATCGACCCAGTCGTCGGCATAGGCTTCGTGGTGGAGGGCGCCGTCGAGCGAGAAGTCCGGGATGCCGACGCCGGAAGGCACTGCCCTCTCAACCGGGTCGGCCGAAGACTCCGGCACCACCGAAGCTGCCGGGATCACCGCAGGCGACCCCGCCGGTTCAACCACCGCCCCGGGGCCCGCAACAGCAGGCGATGCGACCCCTGAAGAGGGAACAACCAACGCGGGCTGATCAGAGGCAGGAGCCTGCTCTGGGCTGCCCAGGCAGTCGTCTGAGCTGCTGACGGCCAAGACCGCCAGCTTGGACTTGAGGGCCTGGGCGAACGCGGTGATTTGCCGCCCGGACCACTGAAGGCTCTTCTCGTTCCCGACACCCCGGCTTCCGGTAAATCCTGTCATCAAATCATCGATCTGATCCAGGATCTGCTGATCTTCAGACCTCAGGACAAGCAACAAGGCCCCCTGGTCGCCGATCTCCACGCTGTCCAGCATCAGCGGCGAACCCTGGGGCAGTGCGACCACCGTACTGATTCGATCCGTGCAGAGTTCGACACCGAGAAACTCGACCGCCTGTGACGGCAAGACAGCAATCATCATAATTACTGCAGCCAGGACTATATTTCTCATTATTTCTCCTCGCCCTCGTCAGGCTGAACAGATTCGATCTCGCACTGAGCCTTTCCTATCGTGAGTACAGCGAGAGTCAAGATGGCAAGCACCAGGCCAAAAATCCCCAGGCCGATCCATGCCTTCGACCCCAGGAAGTGGGCCAGCGGAATCGTCGCGATCGCGGCAACGGCGAAGACACAAACCTTGGTCAGAAGGTAGGCTCGGCGTACTCGAGGCTCTGCGAGCATTTCTCTCCACATGGGGAGAGTATAGAGGAAGCAGTCAGCTCTCAGCGCTCCGCTATCAGCTTTCGGCCGGCAGAGCGCGCCTTACAAAATCCCTGAAGACGACGAACCACGGGTTCGAGAAAAGCGGCCAGGATGGGCTGAGACCTGATAGCTGAGAGCTGATGACTCCATTACAATACCCTTCGAGGAGAAAACCATGAAAGCTGCTGCCATCGGATGTTTCGTTCTCATTCTGTTTTTGATCTTCAGCCTCGTGGCCTGGGGCATCTCGGCCTATAACGGCCTTGTCGGGCTTGATGAAGCCGTCGACTCTGCCTGGGCCCAGGTTGAGAACGTCTACCAAAGGCGAGCCGATCTGATTCCCAACCTGGTTGCCACCGTCAAGGGCTCGGCAGATTTCGAGCAGGAAACCCTCAATCAGGTGGTCGAAGCCCGCTCGAAGGTCGGCAGCATCAACGTCAGCGGCACACCGACGGCCGAGCAGATGCAGGCGTTCCAGCAGGCCCAGGGTGGTCTCTCATCGGCGCTGTCCCGGCTTTTGGTCGTTGTCGAGCGTTACCCCGATATCAAGTCGACGGAGAATTTCCGCGACCTGCAGGCCCAGCTCGAGGGCGCCGAGAACCGCATTGCGGTCGAACGAAAACGCTACAACGAGGTCGCACAGAGTTTTAATACGCAGCGTCGACGATTTCCGACATCGGTGATCGCCTCGTGGTTCGGTTTTGATCAGCCCAAGCCGTATTTCGAGAGTGACGAGGGCGCCGATACGGTGCCGACCGTCGATTTCTCCTAGCACCGCCATCATGAATCCGCCCACCTTTTTTTCTGAAGCTAATCTTGAAGCCATCCGCCGGGCGACCGGCGAGGCCGAGGGACGGACCTCGGGCGAAATCGTGCCCGTGGTCGTCGGCGCCTGTGACGATTATGACGAGGCCGCATGGAAGGCGGCAGCCTTTGGGGCACTCCTAGCAGCCCTCGCAACCGGCATTGTTCACAGCGCTGGTGGATTCTGGCTGGGCATGCCATGGCTGTGGATCACCACACCGGCCGCCGTCGGTGCGGCGATCGGCTTTCTTCTGGCGCGGCTCTGGCCCAACCTTCGCCGAATCATGGTCTCACCCCAGACCCTGGATCTCAGAGTCGGACGCAGGGCTCGGCAGGCATTCCTTGACGAAGAAGTCTTCGCAACAACCGAACGTACCGGCATCCTGATCTTCCTGGCACTGTTCGAAAGACGGGTTGTTGTCCTCGGCGATGAGGCCATCAATCGAGCGGTTGACCAGCACGAATGGCAGGACATCGTCGATCATTTGACCAGGGGCATCAACTCCGGTCGGCCTGGCCCAGCGCTGGTCGAAGCAATCCGCGAGTGTGGTCTCTTGCTCGAAAAACACGGCGTCGAGATCCGACCGGATGATATCGATGAACTGGCCGATGGTCTGAGGATGGAAGACCGATGATCCAGCGTTGCATCACTTCAAAGTTGAACGTTGCACGTTGGGCGTTGAGCGTTCAATCCTTCCCCACCTCAAATTTCAGTGCGACCAAGCTTGTGCTTGCCCTGCTGCTGACCATCCTGCCCTTGGTCTCGATCGCCAAGGAGGTGCCCTACCTCGGTGGACGGGTCAACGATCTTGCGGGGATGATCGATGATGACTCACAAGCCCAGATGGAAACCGCGCTTGAACAATTGGAAACCGACACCGGTAGCCAGCTGGTCGTCCTGACCGTACCCAACCTCGAGGGAGCGGTTCTGGAAGACTACGCTCTCAAGGTCGCTTCGACATGGCAGCTGGGTCGGAAAGGCGAAGACGACGGCGTGTTGCTGTTGGTCGCCAAAGAAGAACGCCGTATCCGAATCGAAGTCGGCTACGGATTGGAAGGCGCCATCCCCGACGTCAAGGCCAAACGCATCATCGACGGCCTGATGAC
>CBDTUG010000163.1:0-5089 GCA_965363555.1 uncultured Thermoanaerobaculia bacterium | reverse complement strand
TGCCTTGATAATGCCGGTTAGCACATCGACCGAGGGTCGTTGTGTTGCGCAAATCAGGTGCAGGCCGACCGCCCGTGCCTTCTGGGCGATACGGGTGATCGCCTCTTCGACGGCTCTTCCCGCCGTCATCATCAGATCGGCCAACTCGTCAATGATAATGACTATAAAGGGCATCGGCTCATATTCCTGATCTTCATCTCCGTCGCCAAGGAGCCGCTCCCGGGTCAACTTCAACTGCTTGGGGTCGCTGACCAGCTGATTGTATTGTTCGAGATTTCGGACCCCAAGGGTGGCCAGTTTTCGGTACCGTCGGTCCATCTCGTCGACTGCCCACCCCAGAGCGTTGGCCGCCTTCTTGGGCTCGGTAATGATCGGCGTCAAGAGGTGGGGGATGTCCTTGTAGACCCCAAGCTCGACCATCTTGGGGTCGACCATGATGAATTTGACCTCATCGGGCCGGGCCTTGTAGAGAATCGACAGGATCATCGCGTTGATACCGACCGATTTTCCCGAACCGGTAAAACCACCGATCAGAAGGTGCGGCGCGCGCTGCAAATCGGTAACGAAGGGGTTGCCTCTGATATCGACGCCCATGCACAGGGTCAGCAGTGATCGGGCCCGCTGAAACTCCGGGGCATCAATGATCTTGGATAGACGGATGACCTCCGGTTCAGGGTTTGGGACCTCGATGCCGACCGTGGCCCGGCCCGGGATTCGGTCGATTCGGACCGAGGATGTGCGCAGGGCCAGTGCAAGGTCCTCCGACAGGTTTTGCACTGCAGAAATTTTGACTCCGGAGGCCAGGCGGAACTCGTAGGTGGTGACCACCGGACCGGTTCGAATGTTGACGACCTCGCCCCGAACCTTGAACTCCTGACATTTGGCCGTCAACAACTGGCCGATTTCCAAGAGGGCCGACGAGTCCCGCTCGACCTCTTCTTCCTGTGTGTCGAGGAAGGACAAGCGGGGCAGGTCGTAGGTGTCCAGGTCTTCGACAAAATCGAACTCCTCCTGGATCTGGGCGGGTGGTTTGGGTGCTGGGGCTTTCTTTGGGCGAGCTTTTGATGTCTTCGACCTCTTCGCGCTGGAGGTGGTTGTCGGCCGAGCTGAGGGTTCGCCCGAATCGAAATGAAGGTCCAGGTCGTCGGATGCGGTGAAGCGATCGTTGGGGGCGCCCTCCTTGCCGGCGCCGCCCTTGCGGCGGTTGATACGAATACTTCCCTTGCCCTTGAGCTTTTTGACTGTGATCGACTCGGGCCCGGGATAAGCCTCGGCCAGGCGTTCGTGCTGGCGGCTGAGCACGGCCCGGCGGTCCTCCTTTTCTTGCGTCTGACGTCGTTGATCATCTTTGAGCCTCCGCCGTCGTCCCATCTGATCGGCCAGTTGGCGGAGGATGCCGTCAGCGCCGCGTTCTACCGACAGGCCTGAGACCAGCAAGAGCCCAACGATCACAATGAAAAACAGGATGATCACGCGCCCAACCGGCCCGGCGATGCCGCCGAGAAGATCGCCGGCTGCGTGGCCGACCAGGCCCCCGCAGGAGAGAGCACCGCCTCGGAAGGAAAGTTCGGAACAGATTAAGCCCACCAGGCCCGGCAGGGACAACAGAACCAGCAGCCAGCCAACGCAGACCCACCTGAGGCTCTCCGGAACTTGTTGCCGCAAAAGGTACCAACCGAGGATTGCGGCCAGGATGGGGAGGAGGATGGCAGACACGCCGAATACGCCGAGAAGGGAGGCCGACAGACTGGCCCCAAGCCACCCGACCAGATTCTGGGGCGTTGCTTGAGAGGTCTCGGTGCGGAAGGGACTGGGATCGAGGGGCGAGTGACTGATGAGGGCCACCGCCATCAAAACAGCGCCGAGGATCAGAGCGACCGCCGCAATCTCCCGAAGCGTGCGTTCGGTCATGGCAGCCCCCTCAATTTCTGCCTCAAGGGTTGGGATGATCGCACGCGATTCTGCATTCCATAAATTCTAGCAGGGCGGAGGGGTTGGCGCGCACGGGTGCTCCCAAATGCCACCGGTCCCACTCCGCCAAATGGAACGGTTCAGAAGCCGGTCGCCAAACGGTCCGCAAGTTTTTGCCACGGCTCGATGCCGTTGCAGGGCGGCTGCTCGATGACCGTGCGGCCGCTGTGCTCCGGATCTTCGTAACGCTCGAAATGGAAGTCGAGGGCTGCACTCAGCTCGGCTGCAATTTTGCTGTATTCGGGGGCCTTTATCAGGTTGATGTACTCGCGGGGATCGGCTTCAAGGTCGTAAAGCTCGTCACCGAATTGTGGATCCAGTGGTGGGAAACGCCGGACGAGCTTGTAGTGCCCGTCGTTGATCTGTCGGACATTTCCATGCTCGGTGAAACGATAGCGGCGCCATTCAAATTCTGGATTCTGAAGCCTGGGCAACAAGCTGGTTCCAGGGCTGTTGATTTGATGCCGAAGGCCCTCGGCGAGATTGACCCCTGCTGCGTCCAGAATCGTCTGGAACAGGTCGAGATGGTCAAAGGGCACGTCAAGGCTGATTCCGGCTTCTGGAAAGCCGCTGGGCCAGCTGAGTATCATCGGCACACGGATCGACTCCTCGTAGAGGTTCTGCGGGAGGGTCGCGTTGCTTTTGCCGAGCAGACCGTGGTGGCCAACCATCAAACCATGGTCCGAGGTGTAGATCACCAACGTATTCTCGAGGTCGCCGCTGGCCTCGAGCAGGTCGAGCAGATTGGCCAACTCTGTGTCCTGATGGCTGACCGCCGCGTAGTACTGGGCCAGAACCTCACTGAAATCATCCGGCGCCACCGAGGCGGCGTTGGCGGCGGGGAGAAATGATGTCTCGCCGGCGGGGACTTCGGTCAGATTCTGATTGCGGTAGTGTTCAACCAAATTCTCCGGGTGTCCTGTGAATGGGCTGTGGGTATCGGTGGGTGCGAAGAGCAGGAAGTAGGGCTGCTCCGGGTCCCCGGAGGTGATGAACTCCCGGGCCGCGTGCCCGAGATGCTCCAGTTGGAATCCGTCCACGCTGATCGGTGATCCTTGATCGGATAGGTAAACCGTGCCTTGGTGAAGGTATTGATTGGGCCAGTCCTCGGGGCCCTGGTCATAGCTGAGCCAGCGGTCGAAACTGGGGTCCGGTTCGAGACTGGTGGCCGCACAGTGCCATTTGCCGATCAACGCGGTACGGTAGCCGGCCTTTTGCAGTAGTTCGGGAAGCAGCACCTCGTCCGCCAGCCAGTCGCGGTCGAAATCGGGCCTTTCGGAGAGAAAGTCATGGATCCCGTGCTGAGAAGGCAATCGGCCGGTCAGCAGACTGGTCCTGGCCGGGGAGCACACCGGCGACGGGCTGGTGGCATCGGCCATCAACACGCCGGATTGGGCCAAGCGATCAAGTGCCGGCGTATCGACCTCTTCGTTGCCATAAGGCCCAGAGGCCCATTGGCCATGGTCGTCTGCGAGGAAGAGCACGATATTTGGCGGCCGGGTGGAGACATGCTCAACCTCGGTGGGTGAACTGTCGCAGGCCAGGGCACTGAGTGCAAGAATGGCAGCAATACAGATCATCAATGCGCGGCTGATCGTCATGGTGAACTCCTGCCGTGATGGTAACACCAGTGACCCTGACTCCGGGCGGGGGAATGTCTGGTCAATAGTTTCATTGACAGAGTCTCGGTCTCAGTCTATGTTTGTTTTGAGACTTTTTTTAGAAATGGAGAATGCTATGAATTACACCGCCACCCGGCGCCCTGGGTTCCGTATGGCGAACCGATCTCCATTTCTATAATCGATCCGGCTCTGACAATACTGTAGATGTCTTTCTTCTGCCCCGTGATACCGACAACAGCGAACCGGATATGGCGACTATTGATCTCGAGGCCTTGGAAACGATGACGGTCGAAGATGTAGTCCTGTCTGAATTCGGTGAAGGATCTCTGGCGGCGGCCTTTAGGATCTGTTCACCATTTCCCCTGCAGATCGCTTCCCGAACCTACAACAAGGCTGAGAAGGGCAGTTTTGGACAGGGTATTCCGGGACTGGATTCTGGGAAAGGGATCGGCGATGGTCGCTACGGCCATATCATCGGTGTGTCGGAGAACGAGCTATTCAGAACCAATTTGGGATGGGTCAACATGACCTCGAGTTCGGCAACCCTTGAATTGTCGTTCATTGACGGGTCGTCTACGGAAATCGGGGAACTCTCGATAGACATTCCGCCCTACGGTCACGGGCAAATCAACCAGGCCTTCACGGAAGTAACCAACCAAGATGTCACCAACGGGAGCATACAGGTCCATCCGGTGGGCTCAAGGGTCATTTTCTACGTATCTGTTGTGGACAATCCGACCGGTGATGGCACCTTTATGTTGGCCGAGTGAGGCCGGTCGACAGTTCAAATGAAACCAATGGCACCATAGCGGCATAAGGCTATCCATTGGAGGTGCACATGAATCGTGCCCATTTCGTTTCGGCCTTGATACTGATGCTTGTGTTGATCCCCGCCACGATGGCGGGTGCTCAAGAAGAACCGGGAATCCGGGGCCAGACGGCTCCTGCGTGGACCGTTGACAACTGGTTCAACCTGAAGGCCGGCGTCGAAAAGATCGATATTTCGGATTTTCGCGGCAAGGTTGTGTATCTCTTTTTCTTTCAGCACCGATGCCCGGCCTGCCACAAGCATGGCTTCCCGACGCTGAAGGCAGTCAGTGAGCGTTTTTCGGATGCCGACGACGTCGTTTTCGTCGCTATACAGACCACATGGCATGGTGTCACTGCGGATACCGCAGACAAGGCCCTGCCGACTGTCCAAAAATACGGTCTGGATATTCCGGTCGGCCATGCCGGCGCCGCCGTCAAGGGCGGCAGCCTCGGCATTATGGACGCTTATCGCACTCCGGGGACTCCCTGGACGGTTATTATCGATCGCGAAGGCGTGGTTCAGTTTGATTTCTGGGGCATCGATGTTGCGGACGCATACAATTTGGTGGATCTGCTGAGGAAAAACTCCACCGTCGACCGATAAACGACTGACTTTCCGGTCTCCCAGCTTCCTAGTGTACTGCGTCTAAAGTCTCTACCACCTCTTGGCGGCCCTCCACCCCGCT
>CBDTUG010000162.1:0-5092 GCA_965363555.1 uncultured Thermoanaerobaculia bacterium | reverse complement strand
CTGCTGCCGAAGAACTGGTGGCCGAGGTCTGGCGACGGCTAGGAAGGTGAGGTCGATAGATGGCGGATGGATTTCCCCTTCCTGTCCCGGGAATGATTGGTGTTTCGGGAGGGTTTCTGAGGTATGGCTGTGACTACGGAATCCATGTTTGAGCCTGTTGACGAGGCCTCGTCCCTGGGCGGGGCGATTGGGGTTGCCCTGGCTCGGGTGGTTGTGCCCCTGTACTTTGGCCTTGGTGGCATTCTGAAGATTGTTGATGCCAGTCCGACCCACCTTCCTTCCGTGCTGATCAAGTGGGCGGGAGCGGGCGGGGTGGATTTGCTGTATCTCCTGCGACTTTCGATCGCCGGTGAGTTGGCGGTTGCGGCCCTGATGGTGCTGGTGCCTCGATTGGCCAGGCCGGTCGGACTGGCCCTGCTGGGCCTCTTTCTGCCGGTGCTGATTGGCGATCTGATGCTCGGCGCGTCGAGCTGTGGGTGTTTCGGCGCCGTCGCCGTTTCCCCGTGGGTTACGTTGGTTGTCGATAGTGGCCTTCTCGCCGGCCTGTGGTATTTCGGGGCCAAGGCCCCTTCACTTCGAGTCGAGAAGACGTTGCCGACCCTGCCCCTGGTGATAGCGGGTCTGTTTGTTGTCCTGAGCTTCATGGTGGGTTTCGCCGTCGGAGGGGCCGGTAACGGAAATGGTACAGCTGAAGAGAACGGCGCGTCAGGGTCAGCTGCGTTGCCTGTGGAGGGGTTCTATCTCCCGCAGTACGACTCCTGGATTGACCAGTCCTGGTCGGATCTGGATGTGTCGGCCTGGATAGAAGGTTCGATTCCGGGACAAGTTCAGGGTGTGGAATATATTCTGTTCTACCGGAAGGATTGCGAGCACTGCCACGAGTTGATGGAAGCCTGGTTTTCGGGGCCGTTGGATGCGCCGGCTGTGGCCGTGGCGGTGCCGGACAGGGACGGGTTTCCCGTAGAAAATCTTCAGCCGTTTGCCTGCGGGGAGTGTTCCCTGGCCGAGATGCCTGCCGGTATTGACTGGTTTATTCAAACTCCAGTTCTTCTTCGACTTGAAGACGGTATAGTTCGGTGTGCCGCGGAGGTGACTGCGGATGATCCTCAGTGTCTGGTTTTCTGAGAATTGCGGTCTGATCGTGCCTGATTGTGTTATATTATAAGCGCTTCTCACGGCACAGCGCCGTGAAAAATTTTGGAGCGAATTTTTTTGGAGGTCGAAGATGAGAAAAATGATGTCCCCGGCGCTGGTTATTCTATTGGTGGTTGGTTTCAGTCTGACGGGCTGTGCCACGAAGACGTATGTGCAGGAGCAGGTTGATGCTGCTGAGCAGCGCACGACTGCGAAGGTCGGCGAAGTCCAGAACTCCGTCGAGAGCAACCAGAAAGCCATCGGCGATCTGGAAGCGAAGGAAGCTGCCTTGGCGAAGGAAGTCAAGAAGCTCTCCGCTACCGCCAACGACGCGCTGGTACGGGCGACCGAAGCCAACAAACTGGCCAAGGGCAAGTTCCTCTACGAGATCACCCTGACCGATAACGATGTCAAGTTTGGGTTCAACAAATATGACCTGACCGATGCCGACAAGGCCGCTCTCGATGCCTTCGCAGGCAAGGTCAAGAAATCTAACCAGAATGCCTACGTCGAGATCCAGGGCCACACCGACAGCATTGGTTCGGAGAAGGTCAACCTCGAACTCGGCTACAAGCGTGCGCACCACGTGCTGCGTTACCTCAATATGGAGCATGGATTCCCGATGCACCGCATGAACGTCATCTCCTACGGTGAGATGAAGCCCATCGCCGACAACGACACCAAAGAAGGCCGTGCGCAGAATCGTCGCGTGGCTTTGGTTGTGATGAACTGAACACACTCTTCGTGAGTTCAAGCCCGGGCTTTGCCCGGGCTTTTTTTATGAAGAAGAAATCACCGTTGAGAAGTGCGGGATAGGCTGTGATACCGTGCCGAACAGGAAACTATGGCCGTGGTTGCCGCCACCTGAGGGGGGAAACAGATGCAAGAAACAAAGCCCAAGGAATCGAAAATTTTGCCGTCCAACGCCTACCGGAAGCTCGAGCCCGGTGAGGTCTACGAGCCTGTCGTATTGGCGACCGACCTGAGAGCCGAGGTCACACCGTGGTCGATCGGCCTGGGCGTGATTATGGTGATCGTTTTCACTGCAGCCTGCGCCTATATGGCCCTTCGGGCGGGGAACGCGATCGAGGCTTCCATTCCTATTGCCATCCTGGCCATTTTCTTTGGGAAAATGCGTCAGGGAGGGAGCACGATTCTCGAAAATGTCATGGTGCAAAGTGTTGGTCAGGCAGCAGGCGTTGTGGCTGCAGGGGCGACCTTCGTCATTCCGGCGCTCTACATCAACGGTCTGGAAGTGTCGTGGTGGCAGATCTTCCTGGCGTGCTTCATCGGTGGGTCACTGGGAACGGTCCTGATCATTCCGCTGCGGAAATACTTCGTCAAAGATCTGCACGGCGAGTTGCCGTTTCCTGAGGCTACCGCGATCAACAACATCCTGGTGACGGGTGAAAGCTCCGCCGGAGGTGCGGGCAAAATCCTCCTGATGGCTTTCGCGATGGGCGCCCTCTTCGATTTCTCGATCGAAGCCTTGCATCTTTGGAACTCCAATCTCTCCAGTGTCGATATTCTGGGAGTTGGAGGCAATATCCGTTTTGACATCGGCCTGTCCGCGATCGCCGCACTTTTTGGTCTGGGCTATATCATCGGCATTCGTTACGCCTCGATCATCGCTTCTGGTTCAGTACTGGCCGTGCTCGTGATGGTGCCTTTGGTCTACGTCTTCGGAAAGGAGATGGGGGGCTTCGCCTTTGCCGGTACGACCTACGACATCGCGGCAATGAGTTCCAGTCAGATCTTCGGCGCATTTATCAAGCCGATAGGAATCGGCGCCATCGCCATATCAGGCCTGATCGGCATCTTGCGTATGTGGAAGATTGTGGTGGGTTCCATCACTCTGGGATTCAAGGCATTCACCGGTGCAGGGAAAGAAACCGAGGCCGCCGAGCGCACCCAATTGGACATGTCTCCCAAGAACGTCTTACTGATTGAAGTGGGATGCACATTGGCTATGGGGTTGCTCTTCTTTATCGTTGCGGCCGTGACTCCAGGCGATGGTGGCACAGCGGCTTTCGGCCTTGCTGCCAGCATCAAGTTCGGTCTTGTGGGTATGGTCGTCGGTTTCTTCTTGTCCTTCCTCTTCACTCCGGTCGCGGCCCAGGCGATTGCTATCGTCGGGGTCAATCCCGTCTCCGGCATGACCCTGATTACCGTCGTTCTGGCCATCGGTTGCATGATCCTGGTTGGGCTCAAGGGTTCAGCGGGAATGATCATCGCCCTGATCATTGGAACCGCCGTCTGTACGGCCCTTTCGACGTCGGGCGCTCTGATTACGGACTTCAAGATTGGTTATTGGTTGGGTTCCACCCCGCGAGCTCAGCAGCGGTGGAAATTTTTGGGCATGGTCGTTGCGGCGCTGGTCGTTGCGCTGGTGATACCACTGATGGACCAGGCCTACCATTTCGTCATCGAAGATCCTTCGACAGGTTTGATGGTGTCCAACGAACAGGCGTTGCCGGCGCCCCAGGCCAACATGCTGGCGGCTGTCAGCCGGGGCCTGATGGAAGATCCGGCCAACCAGCCGTGGATTCTCTACGGTCTCGGCGGCATCGTTGCTCTGATGTTGTTGATGGCCGAGGTGCCGATGCTGGCGTTTGCGCTGGGCATGTACCTGCCGATTTCCATTAATTCGGCCGTGCTGGCAGGTGCGGTTGTTGCATGGATTATCTCCAAGACCGGCGGTTCCGAGGAGGTCCGCCAGGCTCGTGCGGAACAGGGCACGCTGATTGCTTCTGGCCTGATGGCCGGTGCGGCCATCTTCGGTATTATTTCGGCCGTGCTCAGAGTTCCGGATGCCGGCGCACTGATTCAATATCTCAGCGTCGGTGTTGACTTTGAGTTGGTCGACGGCCAGCTGATTGAGACCGCCCACCACTGGTTTGAGGGTTTCCAGGGTCAGATGGCCGGCCTGGTCATGCTCTGTCTGTTGGCTTTCGCCTGCTTCTTAATGGCCCGCCTGGGCGCGAAATGGCAGCTGGATGCCGACAAAAATCAGTAGGCAAACACTCCGATAAACAAAAGCGGCTCCGAGAGGAGCCGCTTTTTTGAATGGTCAACGAAGTCGAAGGGGCAATTCTTTGAGGTTGACCCTCAAGAGTCAGCTATTACTCCAGAACGATTCTGATGTCGCCGACGCCGCTCTCGGCCTCAATTTTGGCATCTCCCGCGCCCAGCCACTCGGCCGAGTGGGCGATGAAGCCCTCGCCGATGATCTTACGGCCGTCGGCGAGGATTCGGACATCCCCGACCCCGCTGGCGGCTTCGGCCGATCGGTAAGCGGCTGCGGGTCCTCGGATCGTGATGTCTCCGACCCCGACCTCGACATCGACCGGCCCCCCGTTGAGCTCAAGCGTGACCTCACCAACACCCACCTCCAGATCGAGACCTGCAGCGGTGTTCGAGACTTCGATATCCCCGACTCCCAGTTCAACACTGAGGGCCAGATGTGCCGGTAAGGTCAGTGTCCATTCTTCGTCGAAACGACGGTCTCCTTCGACGCCGGTGATCTCCAACCTCAGGGTGTCGCGGCTTGCCATAGGCTTGAATGTCGCTTGCTGCACTTGTTTTTCCGCCGCTTTGAGCGAGGAGAAAATCCCTCCGCGGCGGGGCCGGATTTCGACCGAAGCAACGATCATTGTGCCGCTGCCGATGTTGATATCGACATCGCCAACGCCGGCTTCCAGTTCAACGGCCTTTAAGGTCGTACTCTCGACCTCGGCCGAAAGGGTCCGTACGTCGCTGGCTGCGAGCGTTGTTGTCATTCCCAGGCCGGCGATCAAGAGAAAAATCAGAGTCCGTTTCATGGCGTTGTTCCTCCCACTGTACCTAGAAACGGAGTGTGCGGGAGAAAGTTCTCGATAGAATGCGCCTTGCGCATTCTATCCCGTTCCCGTCCGAAAACCCCGGAAGGGGACAGCGCGGTTCCCGAGGCGGAAACGAG
>CBDTUG010000161.1:0-5093 GCA_965363555.1 uncultured Thermoanaerobaculia bacterium | reverse complement strand
TCGGCTGCGAAGGGGCCATGCAATGGTCTACACCTCCCAGAAGGAAGGCTGGGGGATAGGAGCGATCGATGCGTCAGCGTGTGGCGTTCCGGTGGTCGCCTCGGATTCTCCGGGCCTGAGCGAGGCCGTCCGCCACGATGAGACCGGCCTCCTTGTGCCCCATGGCGATCTGCATGCACTGACCGCGGCGCTCGACCGCCTGCTTCGGGACCCCTCTCTCCAGGAAAGGCTCGCCAAGGGTGGCGTCGAGTGGGCTACCCGTTTCTCCTGGGATAAAGCGGCCGATCGCATGGAGCAGGAACTCGACGCAGTCATCGAGAAAAAGAGGAAATTCAATGCGGAATAACCCCTTTACCGGTGAGTTTTTGCTACCTGATGACCCACGGTTTGCCGTTGATCTTGCGCAACACCTGGTGCCGTATTATTTCTGCGCCGACCGAGGGAAGGGACAGCGTTTTCTCGAAATTGGATGCGGCGCAGGCTATGGCGCCAACCACCTCGCCATTCAGGCAGAGGCAGTCCATGCCTACGACCGCAACCAAAGTGCCCTGGCCCGGGCACGCTCCCACTATCAAGCGAAGAACCTCTTTTTCCGGATCGAGGGCGCCGACCCCGAGCCTGAGTCCTACGACTGCGTCTGTTCCTTCCAGGTCCTGGAACACGTCACTCGGCCGAGGCCGTTCCTCGATCGACTGTGCAGCTTCGTGAGCCCTGAGGGTACGTTTTACTTGACGACACCGAATCGTCTGACCTCGGCCGGAGAAAATATCTACCACGTGCACGAGTACGAACCGGAGGAGCTTGCGGATTTGCTCAGAGGGCACTTCTCCAGTGTGACCGTTTTGGGCATCACCGGTGACTCACACTACCGGGCCTATCAAGAGCGACGCCATCGCGCCATGCGGCGTTTCCTGCGCCTCGATTTCCTGGGACTGCGAAAATTTACGCCCCGTTGGGTCCTGGAACGGCTCTATCCCGTGCTGGCACTGGCCGTCCGCCGCCGGGCCAACGAAACATGCACCGCCCCAAAAATCGAACCTGGCGATTTCCATATCGGACCCGAGAAAGTCGAGGCTTCCGACGACCTTTTTGCCATCTGCACCGGTCCGAGGAATTAACCTGCCGAGGCGCTCTTCGTGGCGACTACGAAACAGTGGGCCGAGAAGCGCCGCCAGCGGCGCACGGCCGCCAACTCCGCTCGAACAACCAGAGGAATGAGCAGCTCCATGGGGCGGAGCAGGAGCTGAGGAACCTCCCAAATCCAATAGAGAACGTTGAACTGTTCTTTCGTCAAAATCAGAAAACCGCTCCCCTCGAGATCCGTGACCAGTTCCTCGAACCGGAAGCGGGACCGAACAGGGTATGAGCCCCATTTGGGGTAGATATTCCGGGCCAGTCTCATGACTGGACTGTCCTCGACGGACTCGATCAGGAAGAGCATGCCGCCCGGCCTCAGGACACGATGGATCTCGAGCAATACGGACGAGGCCTTGGCGTGGTGCAGTACGTGGGAGGTATAGACAAGATCAAAGGTATCGGCGCCGAACGGCAGGAACTCGCCTGCCCCGGCTGTCACCGGGCAGATCGCATGGGCTGACCGCAAATCGAAGATCGAGACATCCAGTCCAACAATGCGTCGTCCCATTCCTTCAAGGATGGGAAGATTCGCACCCTTCGAGCAACCCAAATCCAGGACTCGCGCCGCCTCGGGCAGTCCCTCAAGCACCTGTTGCTCGCTGTCTCGATAGGGGTAGATCGGGCGAAGACGTTCGGCCGTAGCCGCTCTCAACCTTGATCCCGTACGGCGTGGATCCAACAGGCAAGTGAACCGGCGCCGCTGACCCGAAGCAACCGCATCCCTCCGGCTTCAAGCCCTTCACGGACCGCCGCCAAATCGATCCGGCTCCCCGACCAAGTGCGGCCACGTTCAAGCCGCCTGCGTCCTCTACGGATCATCAACACGCTGAGCGTTTGGTGGACCGCCATGCGCGACAGAAACCGGAACTTGGATTCATTGTTGACCTGCACGGCAAGACGCCCGCCAGGCGCCAGAACGCGCGCCGCCTCGGCGAGGTAACCCAATACCAGGGAGCGGTGCGGCAGATGGGTCAGGGTGAGAGAGGAGAAAACCAAATCCTTGGAACCGCTGGGAATATCGCCCAGTGATGTTCCGTCACCCAGCAGAAAATGTACATTCGTGACCTCGGGAAGATTCTCCTTCGCGATCTCGAGCATCTGACTTGAAATATCCAGCGCCCAAACCTCCTGGGCCCTCCGGGCAAGAGTCCAGGTCAGGCGACCTACTCCGCACCCAATCTCCAAGACACGGTCCGAGGGCCGGATCTCGAATTCAAGGGAGTGCTGAAGCTGATCAAGCTCCGCTTCACCATCTTCACGCCACTTGCCGGACGGCCGAAACAAGACGTAGTGCCAAGGATCGAGCGTAGCCCGCGCATCCCAGTCCTGCCGCATCTGCTCGCCCAGACGTTTTACATCGGCCCGCATTCGCACACCTTCCTCAGTCGTCGTGACGGCCAGGATAATATCACCTGCGCTGAGCAATTCAGGCACGCCTCATCTGCCAGAATTGCTCGGCTTCGGTATTATCCCAATCTAGAGACGATCATGGCGTTCCCTCCGAGTCCCTCCCGCTTCAGACACCTCAGCCTTCTGAGGGCTGAAGGCCGCGACCTATTGATGGTGGCAGGCATAGCGCTGCTGCTGGCGCTTCCATACGTGGCCGGCATATCCTTCTCGGACGAGGGCTACATCGTACACATCGCCGACCGGATCGCCTCGGGCGAGGTGCTCTACCGGGACATTTCGACCGGGGTAACACCGGGATCCTTCTACCTCCACGCTCTCCTTTTCCAGGTATTTGGGCGATCCCTGCTGGTGGGCCGCATCTTCATGATGTTGCTCTTCTGTGGGGCCACCAGCGCAGTCTATGCCCTTTGCCGGGGCGTATCCTCGCGCACTATGGCCCTGGCGCTCACGCTGTCATTCGTGGCGCTCACAGTTTTCTTCTGGCGCATCCCCAACTATTCGTCCGAGGCCATCATCCTGATCCTCCTGGCAATCGGATCGACCGCAAAATTCCTGAGGACACGACGGCAAGCCTGGCTCTGGTCGGCAGGCCTCGGCCTGGGCGCCGCCTTCTTGTTCAAACAAAACTATGGAGCCTTCGCCGCCCTGGGGGTCACGGCCGGACTTCTGTCTGCCGGTGATCTCTGGCGCAAACGTATCTTCTCGGTCGTGACAACGGCTGCTGTGGCCGCAATGTCGGTGATCCTGGTCGTGCTCTATTTTGCGGCCAACGGCGCCCTGGGCGCGCTGTGGAACGATGCTGTGATGATCCCTCTCCAATACAGCTCAACAATCTACTCCCAGCCCTACCCTTCCCTTTTCGGCGACCTCAAACCCGAAGTTGCTAATAATCTCTGGTCCTACCTTCCGTTTCAAACCCTCATTTTCCAATTTGGGCACCCGAATGTGAGTTTCTTCGGCCTCAAGCTGGTGACAATCAGGGCACTCTTCTACCTGCCCCCCGCTTTTCTCTTCGTTGCGCTCGCTACCTGGCTCCGCCGGAGGCGGGCTGCGAGAGGGTGCAGCGACGAAACTGCCGCCTTGTCAACAACGCTCCCCGGAACAACCCTCTCAGTCGGCATGCTCTACCTGGCGAGTTCGGCCCTCCTGCTTCTCGGGGCCTTTCCCCGAAGCGATGCCTTTCACCTGGTCAAGGTGATCATTCTGTTCTTCCCTCTGATCGCCTGGGTCGCGGGACCCACGCCCGGACCCTGGTGTCGGAGGATCGCCGTGGTGACTGCCATGGTGCTGCTGCCCGTTTCGATTGCCTCCCAAATCGTGCACGTCTGGGACAGCAGGCCCATACTCCGGCGAACCACGTTTCTCAATCTTGAAAGTGCTCGAATTTGGACGCAGGCGCCCATTGCACGCCGGATCGAAAGCCGGGTGAAGGAGATCCAACAGCGGGTCCCGGCGGGTGAGCCGATCTTTGTTGCTCCGGCCATACCGTTGTACTACTTCCTCGCAGACCGCGCGAACCCAACTCGACATCCCCTGATTCTTCCTGGTGGCCTCGATGAAGAAGCGGTGGTCCGCGCACTCGATACACAATCGGTCCGCCTGGCCCTGGTGGAGGACTACGGACTGGGACGGCACAGCTTCAGCGAGGTCGCGCCGGTTGTGTGGGAGCACGTGCTGCGCAACTTTGGACCCGACGAAGAGATCGGCTGGCGCCTTTCTCCATACCTCCTGCAGAAGGGGTCCAGCGGGTTCCCGCGGACCGGGACTCTGCTGCGGAGAGCTCCCAACGGGACCGAGGAGTTTGGGATTGGCCGCAGCCCCATTAACCCACAGAAGAGGTCCACCGTCTTGGATTTGGTCAGGAGACCACAGGATGATCCTCCATCCGGACGGATCCAGGGGCTCTTTTCGCGCATCGAAAACAACTGGAGACCCGCCTCCTGGGTGGTGTTATTTCTTCGGCCGGCGCTGCAATTGGTTTCGCCCGCAAACTGGAACAAGGTCATGATCTCGTGGGAGGTGCCGGCCGGGCCTGATCTCCTCTTCGAGGCCGCGTGTACGCTCGCGCCTGATCGCTGGGCAAACCCGGATTCCTTCTCCGAAGGCCACGGGGGCGTTGCCGAGATCTGGGTCGGACCGGCCGAGGACGGGGCTAAGCCCCACCGTGTGTGGATGGACTGGCTCATCCCTCGCCACCGTCCGCAGGACCGGGACTGGCGCCTGGTGGCCGTCGACCTGGATTCCTTCGTGCAAACACCGCGAGCCCGAGTGACCCTGGTCGCCCGACCGGCGCCGACCTTCAACCCCTCCGAGGCAAGGGTCGTCTGGAGTGGCATCCGGCTGTCCAAACCAGAAACTCAAGAAATACCCAAAGACGTTGCTGCGACAACCCAGGCTCCGATCGGCAGAGAGCGTGCACGCGAGATTGTCCTCGACGAAGCAGCAGCCGGACACATTATGAGGCTCACTCAAAAGGATTTGCACCTCGCGCAACAAGGAGTCGAACTCTTCCCAGCCAGCATCGGCGCCCACGAAATGCTGGGTAC
>CBDTUG010000160.1:0-5108 GCA_965363555.1 uncultured Thermoanaerobaculia bacterium | reverse complement strand
TCGTCTGTCACTGTCGCTGGATCCGTCCCCCTGCACCCCCCAAATAACACAAAGGACCAAATCATTCACTGTCCGCTTCTCACCGGCCACACATAGTAGGTGTACACCTTGCCGTCGTTGAGGACGTAGCCGTCGTAGAGATTCACGACCCACGCTCTCGACGGGTTGCCCGCGAGGGCCGTCGACGACCAGTAGAAGCTCGACCGCACGCCCGCAAACACGTCACCTTCGGTCCACTGCGCCGTCCCCGCACCGTTGGACAAAGCAGGGCTGTAGTACTCATAGTCGACCAGGCTCTGCAGCTCGTTGACGCTCGGCAGCCGCCAGTTACCCGCGACCGACCCGTCGCTCAGACCGCAGGTTCCATCGGCCAGCAAGGCGGAGGCCGTTAGGGCGGTCGGCAGGTCGGCCGCACCGTTGGTATCCGTGCCCGCCAGATCCGCAGACCCATGCTAAGCTCGCCCACCATATAAAGGACCCGGTCAAAATCCGCAAAACAGACCGAGGGCCGCTGCAAATCCGGAGAGGTGAGGACAAAACCATGGAACAAAAGACCATCAGAGATTCGGCCGTAACCCGGTGGGGCGTTCTCGTTCTCGTCAGCTGCGTCATGTTCATGAACTACTACTTCTACGACGCCCTGTCGCCGCTGAAGGACCTGATGCAGTCAGAGTTGGGCTTCACCTCGGCGGACTATGGTTTTTTCACCTCCGCCTACTCAATCCCCAACGTTTTCCTTTTGATGGCGGTCATCGGGGGGATCATCTGCGACCGGATCGGGATTCGAATTACGGGATTCGTCTTCTGTCTTCTGATGGTTGTGGGCGGCGCAGTCACGGCATACGGCGCCAGCCCGACGTTCCTGGAAGGGGGTTTCGGGTTTGAATTCATGTCCTCGTTCTTACCGCGATTCTCACCAGCCCTGAAGATGACCTCTCTGGGGTTCTTCATCTTTGGTCTTGGCGCAGAAACCAGCGTTGTGGTGATCTCAAAAATCATCGTGAAGTGGTTCAAGGGCTATCAGTTAGCCTTGGCCCTGGGGCTCAATCTCGCATTCGGGCGATTGGGAGCGGCACTGGCCCTGATCCTCTCACCCCGGCTGCTTCAACCGCATTGGACGACGGCGATCTGGTTCGGCGTTCTATTGCTCGTCATTGGTCTCCTGGGGTTCGTTTTCTATATATTCTTCGACTCAAAACTCGACCGACAACTCGAAGAAGAAAAGTCGGGCGATGAGGAGGAAGAGTTCAGCTGGAACGACCTCAAATTCCTTGTGACCGACAGGACGTTTCTCTTAATCACAGCTCTGTGCGTAACCTTCTACTCGGCGGTGTTTCCTTTCATCAAATACGCACCGGACCTTCTGATGAATAAATTCGGCATGGCCCGGCAGACTGCAGGAGATGTCACCTCGATCCTGATGTTCGGCACCATCGTGCTCACACCGCTGTTCGGTTGGATTGCCGACAACAAGGGCAAGAGCGCCACCCTGATGTACCTCGGTTCAGCTCTCCTTTTTGTATCCCACTTGATGTTTGCCCTGACGACGATTACACCCTACATCCCGATCTTCTTGCTGGGTGTTGCCTTTTCCCTGGTTCCGGCGGCCATGTGGCCGGCTGTGACCAAGATTGTTGGAGAGAACAAGATCGGCACTGCCTACGGTTTCATGTTCTCGGTACAGAACCTCGGCCTCTGGGCCTTTCCGATGCTGATCGGCTGGGTTCTCGAGGTCTCAAATCCGGGGGTTGCCGATGCCATCATCGCCGGAGGAGAAGGCACCTACGATTACACCAATCCGATGCTGATGTTGGCCGCCCTCGGAGTCGCCGGCTTTGTTTTCGCTTTCCTGCTCAAACGTGAAGACCTGAAGAGCGGTTACGGGTTGGAGTTGCCGAATAATATCGTCTGATGCGAAGAAGGATAGGGCTCTTCCGCTCAGGAATATTTTCTGCCCCGAGGTGTTATATTCCCCGCAACGTTGAGGCTCTTCACGCCCAACTCCCCGAAAATATCTCAATGATGAATCTTCAGAAGATGCACCGCGAGCGGAGAGTACCGCTACGCTTTACTGGGTCACTGGGCCGTGACCGGATGCGGCACATCCGCACCCACAACCTGCCTGCGGTCCGGCACGTGGGCCTGAATCTCCCTCAGCTTCCCCGGGCATGGGACGGGCTGAAAATCCTGCAGATCTCCGACGTGCACGCCGGCCCCTTCTCACCGGTACAGCGGAGTCGCCAGATCACCCACTTGGCCTCCAGTCTGGGTGCCGATCTCATCGTCTTCACAGGTGACCAGCTGGATCGGCGCCGGACTGATGCCGAGCGGTTCGTTGAGGGTTTTAAGGGACTGGAAGCGCCTCTGGGCGTTTGGGGTATCCTGGGAAACCACGACCACTCGACCGATCCGGAATTAGCCGAATGGGCACTTGAACGGGCCGGCATCAAGCCGTTGGTCAACCAGTCGATTACGTTCACCAGAGCCAATCAGTCCCTTGCTCTGATAGGTCTTGACGACCTGCAATCCTCGGGCACCGGACCGGACTTCGAGGTCATCAAACAGCACGGTCACGCCTTCCGCGTCACCTTGTGCCACCAACCGAACGGCTGGCACAGGGCAGTTCAAGCCGGCGCCCACCTGACCCTCGCAGGCCACACCCATGGTGGCCAGATCGCCCTGACGGCCCGACATCTCAACGTCGCCCGCCTGGAGACCCGCTACATTGCCGGACCCTATCGGAGGGAGGACGCCTTTCTCTACGTCTCCCGCGGCGTCGGTGTCGGAGCGATGCCGGTTCGGTTTGGCGCCCCGCCCGAAATTGATCTCCTGACCCTGCACTCACCCGCACGAGCCGGCCGCGCAGCCGCTTAGCTTCCTGGCTTCCTAACCTCCCAGCGTTCCAGCCTCCCAGCTTCCATCCCTGCTAGGCTGATGTCATGGACGTTACGATCGAAATTCTAATCAAGGGAGGGCTGACGTTGATCGCCCTCCTGGCTGTCATCATTCGCCATCGGCGGCCGGGAAAGCTCACCTCAGAGCAGGCAGGGACCCTGCTCTGGACCATGGCGATCGTCGCCGTTCTGGCCTGGCCGAATTTCGGCCGTCTGCACGGGAACTCCGGCATCCACCACTGGGAGCAGTTCCATTATTTCCTCGGTTCAAAGTACTTCCCGGAGTTGGGCTACGACGGACTGTATGACGCCTCCCTGGCAGCCGAAGCTCAGTTGGGTCTCGGACGGCCGGTTCAAGGCCACGTACGGGACCTCCGAACCAACGACGTTGTACCCACGGTTTCACTCCGGGCGCATCGCAACGAGGTCCGTCAGAGGTTCACCGATGACCGGTGGCAGGAATTCGAGGCGGACGTCGCCTATTTTCTGAAATCCAACGACTACAGATACCTCAGGAGCATTCGTCTTGATCACGGCTACAACCCAACGCCAACGTGGACCTTCACAGCCCGCCTCTTCAGCCGTTATCTGCCCGCCGGCGACTCAACCCTGACGCTTCTCGCATGGATAGACCCCCTTCTCCTGGCGGCACTTTTTGTGATGATTTTCAGAACCTACGGCTCTCGTGTCGGGTGCCTTTCACTGATCATCTTCGGTTTGGGCTATCCCTGGCGCTACGACTGGGTCGGAGGCGCATTCTTGCGGCAGGACTGGCTGGCGGCCACCGGAATCGCCATATGTCTGATGCGCAAGAAAACCTTCGTGCCGGCCGGCATTCTCCTGGCCTACGCGACAATGGTCCGCATTTTTCCCAGCGCCTTCCTCATCGGCCCGGTGATCGTCGGCATCCGGCAGACCATCGAAATGAAGCAAATTCCCAGGTGGCTGATCCGGCTGGGATCAGGCTTCTTCCTGGGCGCGGTCATCTTTCTGGTCGCCGGCGCCCTGGGCGGCAGGGGCCCGCAGGCGTGGACCGAATTCCGAACCAATCTCGACAAACACCACGGCACGTGGCTGACCAACAATGTCGGTCTGGAAAATCTCCTGCTCTACGACTCAGACACTCTGACACGGAAAGACGTCGATTTCTCCCTGCCCGAGCCGTGGCTTCACTGGCAGGCCAAGATGGACCGGCTCCACACCGAGAGACAGCCAATCGTCATGGGTGTACTGGCCCTGGTTTTGTTGGTGATCGCCATGGCGGCATGGAGGCAAACACCAGATCAGGCGGCCCTCTCAGGCATTTTCATCACCTTTTCTGGAGTCATTCTGACCAGTTACTACTGGGTCATGCTGTGTCTAGTGCCTCTGGGGCGCAGGCGCTGGCTGCCGACCGCCGGATGGTTGGCACACAACCTCGGGCTGTACGCTCTCCATCTGGCGACACCGTCTTTTGAGATGATCTACGGCACGATGAGCCTCGCGCTGACGGTTTTCTTCCTGGCCTGGTTCGGCCCGGATGCGTGGAAGACCGTGCAAGAGATTCGAGGTCGGTTGGGGTCGTCAGGGTAACCCCGGCCTTCGGGGCCGCGCGGAGCGCGACCCCGCTCGGTACATTCCCCGGAGGGGCGCCATGGCTCAAACCGGAAAGGGGACCGCCCCTCCGGAAAATGACCTCGGCGGCCTACGGCGTTAAGCCGAGACTCGTTCGCTGACGGCGCCGCCGTGGGTTGCCACCTTAGACTTTGTCCGCAGCCTCACTGTTGCCGGAAGGGCACCATATGGACAAAATCAAAGATGGCACGCCCCGTCGGAGAAAATGGGCGCTCTTAGATTCCACGGTCGTCGCTTCGCGGCCTCCTCCCTACATCGGATAAAGGCCATCGTCCCTTGAGGGGGACATGCCACCGAAGGCCCCGCCGCCTTCATCGCCCATCTCTCCCTCGAGTGCATCCCCCAGGTCTTCTTCGATCCGGTCCGGATCCTCCCCGGCCTCGAGACGACGAATCATCTCCTCCATCGCGGGGGTCACCGGTTCCCCGGCCAGTTCCGTCATCTTCCGGACGGCCCCGGCCATCGCCTTGGGATCATTTTCGTCCAAATGCTCCATTTCCGCGGCAAAACGCATCATCTCGGCTTCCATCCTCGGATCCTCAAGATCCCGACCACCTTCACCTTGAGCCGATCGTCCACCTGCCGTGGTGCTGATTCCAA
>CBDTUG010000159.1:0-5131 GCA_965363555.1 uncultured Thermoanaerobaculia bacterium | reverse complement strand
TTCTCGTGACTTCATTTCGCAGCATGAGTTTCTCCGCATTTTTGATCGGCCCCCGATTGACGGGTGACCCGAGTGTCGGCCATGGTATCTGAAAAAGCCAACGGGGTCCCGCAGGTTCGCCGATCGGCCCCTCCTGCCGAGCGCATCAGATCCAGCAACCAGTCCTGTTCGGCCAGTCGAAAGTGTGTCAGCCTCCCACCAGCATGGGGCGCGGCAACACAAAAAGCCACCGTCTCTCCCTTGAGGGAGTGAAAGAAACCTGCCAACACGGCAACTCCACCGTCGGTCGTCGTCAACGTGCCGCTCTTGACGATCGCCGTTCGGGCGTTCTCACCTTTTGCCAACCGGGGGAACATCCTCGGCAGGGATCCCGGCACACAACCTGGCACCGGCAGGATGTCGGAGGAATCCAGACCCAGTTCACGACACTCGGCGTCAAAGGCCCAGAGCAATCTGACGACCTGCCGGGCAGTCAAGCGGTTGACACTCTCTCCAGAGGCAGTCGCGACCTTGATTTCACCATGCAAATCACCCGCGATGTCTTCGAGCAACGCTTCGATGGCCGCCGGGCCACCGATCGGATCCGCGACCCTGATGATGTCGTTATTCGAGAAAGTGTTGAACCTCTTGAGTGTCACGCTGAGAGGGTTGGAACGATGCTTGATGAGAGGCTGCAGATCCCCACCGTCCGCAGACGCCAAACGCACGGTCCCCCCAAAAGAGATCCGAGGCCTCATTTCCGGAGGCCACCCATGACGCGGCGCCGCGTCCTCCCATGTCGCATGAAGGGTTCGGTCCCATTGGCCCGCGTGCAAAGCTTGCCGGAACCGGCCTCCCATCAGCTGGGCCCGAAGAGCAACATCGATCTCGCGTCCGTTGACGCCATGCTCCCACCCGTGATGGAAAACGCCCAACACCGCAATATTCCCAGTGACGTGTGAGATGCCGAGATTGTTCAGTTCATGCGCCACAAGCCAAGCATTTTCGGCCTGGAAATCGGGATCGCCGCCACCTATGATCACCAGATCACCCTGCAGTTTGCCCTCCGAAATCGTGCACGCCCCCAGGCAGGCGAAATTAGTGACCCAGCGCCAGTCAGGCCCCAGCGTCTTCAATGCCAGCAGCGACGTGGCCACTTTAACGACCGAAGCCGGGTTGAACGATTGATCTGCGCCCTCGGTCCACACGACACGGTTTTCGTTGCCGGCCTCGGCATGATAGAGCAACGGCTGATCGGCAGCCTGACCCAGAATGGCGGCACCAAGCGCGATCCCAAACCCGAGACCTACGAGCCGCTTCAACCTCAATGCCCCAACAAACGGTCGCTGAGGGCCGTGCGCAGAACCGCGCCGGGATCCAACTCGGCTTTGAGGGCCAGCAGCCGTTCGATCTGATCCTCCCGGAATGATGCCCGATAGAGTTCCCCGGGAATAGCAGCGTCTTTGGCGGCGTAGAATCGCCCACCGGCATCAACAACATCCTCAGCCATTGTTCGCACCAAACTCCATAACCGTTCTTTGCGCCGGGAACGCACCGGGAAATCCAATGCCAACGAGAATCCGTCCAGGCCGTGAGCCATCAGGAAATCATCCGGGCGGTGCCGCTTGAGCACACCGAGGAAGGACGGCTGACGGGCCTTCTGACAGGCTTCCAACTGCCTCCGAAAAACGGTCTCCGCTTGATCGACGGGCACGAAACTCTGGTGCTGGATCAATCCGCCCGGGCGGTAGATTCTTTTCCAGTTGGGCACGTAGTCCAGCAGGAAAGAAAATTCGGCGAATGTCTGACGATAGACCGCCCCCTCGCCGAGAGTTGCTCCGCTGAAGTACTTCAATCGGTTGATCCACTTCATGCCCAAGCGATTGGTGAAGGGCTTGATCAGCCGCCACATCGCTGATTTTGGCATCATGAACACATCTTCCGGGAGGTCCTGGGCTTCTGCCCGGAGCGTCTGCGCGGGCTCGGCGTCCTCGCCGGGTTCCAGGTGTCGCGCGAAATGCAGCAGGCCCCGGCCCAGTTTTCGACCCCGCGCAAAGGCGTCGATCCAGCCGACGACGTACTCCCACTGGTCCTTGGCTTCGTCGGTCAGGCGCAGCAGGGTTTCGAGATCTGGCGCCGAGACGGCCTTGGCCTCGATCAGCCCGGAGTTAACCTTTTTCATCTGCATTCGTGCCCGGGTGATGACTCCCAGCATGCCGAAACTGCCGATGACTGCGTTGAAGGTGTCAGGGTCGTCATTCCTGCGTACGGTCCGTAATACCCCGTCCGCAGTCATGAGGTCGAATTCCAGGCAATGCTCGCCAAAGGTGCCGCGGGCCCAGTTGTTCTTGCCGTGCACGTTCATGCCCAGACACCCACCGACCGAGGTCTCCATCGTGCCGGTCACCACCGGCGGCCACCAACCGTCCCCCAGGACAAAGCGCCAGAGGCGACGCAGGGTCACACCGGGTTCAACATCGACGACTCCGGTTTCAGAGTCCCAGGACAGGATCCGGTCCATTCGACTGAGATCCAGCACGACGCTCTCGGCGCGCAGGGCCGCATCCCCGTAGCTGCAGCCGGCGCCCCGCAGTGCCACCGGAACACCTCGGGCCTCGGCTTCTCCAAAGACTTCCCGAACGCCTTCAAGAGTTGATGGTCGGAAGACATAACCTGCCCCGCCGAGGACTTCACCCCAGCCCCCAACCCACTCCAGTCGATCGGCCGACACCATCATTCAGACCTTCAACCGTCGGAAGATGATCGACGGCATCGACCGGATGATCAGCATGACCAGCCGCCAACGCGCCGGAACATAGGCGGTCACTGCACCCTTGCGGGCCTTCTTTAGAATGATTTCGGCAGCCCGGTCGGCAGAAATCAACCAGAAGAGACCCGGCAGTCCTTGGGTCATCGCCGTATCGACAAAACCCGGTTTGATGGTGACAACCTTGACGCCAAAACGGCCCACACGATTTCGGAGCGCCTCGAGGTAGGTGTGGAGCCCGGCCTTGGAGGTGTTATAGACAGGAGACCCGGAGCGCCCGCGATCCCCGGCCACCGAACCGATGCCGACAATGGTCCCTCTCTTCAAGCGACCAAAGCGCTGCGCCGCCGGATTGAGCCAGGCAATAGCGCCGGAAAGGTTGGTCTGCACCATCTCCAGATCCTTCGCCGTGTCGTATTCCTCGAACTGGACCGGATGCATCACCCCAGCGGCATAGATGATCAGATCAAGACCGCCAAGATCTCCGGTGATCGTCGCAAAAAGCTCCGGAACCGACTGAGGCTGGTCAACGTCCGCAACGTAGGGCAGCACCTCACCGCCCCCGCCGGCCGCGTTGGCGCCGATCGCAACATTCTCCAGTTCATCGGATCGGCGAGCAACCGCAGCGACCCTGCAACCCTGAGCGGCCAACCGCTTGACCAGGGCGGCCCCGATGCCTGACGAAGCCCCGACAACCAGAGCTGTCTGCCATGTCTTCTTCATCATCTCTCCTTCACCAGATCCAACTCAAATCGAAAAGTCTGCGCGGCCGCCTGAACCTCCGCGTGATAATGCTGCCCCGAAACCCGTTCCTTAAGCGCCCCTGATACCGGAAGAACCATTGGCAAGCCCTTCCACTCAAGGGTCTTACCCTCGACATCTCGAATGCGCCCCTCGGCGACCGCACTACTGGCCACGGCCAAAGGCCTGTCACCCAAAAGGTTTTGCAATGCCTCGAACAGGGCCTCATCCTGCGGCTCGAGGAAATGAACGACCTGCCGACTCTGGGCCGCCACATGGTAACTCGACGGCACAAAGAAGATTCCGTCAAGCTCGAGAATCTCGCAAATCATGACGAGAAAGCCAAAGATCTCTTTCAACAGTCCCAAGCCCGGATGCTTCTGCCCCGGGAGCGGTCTCCGAAATGGCCCGAATTTCGCCCGTGGATTCTGCAGGAGCAGCCATTCGACCGTCAGGACCTCGCAGCCGGCAACCGCCCGCCGACTCCGGTCCAACCGCAGTTCTACCACCAGGTCCTTTCGATCGGGACTCGCCCAGATCCTCAAGGTTTCACCGATACCTTCGTTGAGGTCCAAATCGATCGTAGGATGTTCGAACCCCAACAACCGAAGCCTATTGAGCACGCCATATCGCTCCAGCACCAGTTCAACCCCATGGATCGAGAAATAGCTCAAGAATCGAGTCTTCCTCGGCCCGCCCGGCACAATGCCAACAAGATCGTCCTCGGTCAGGCTCCAACTGAAGTCCCCCGGCTCGGACGTCAGGCTGGCCGGGTCCAGGGTTCCTGTGATCGCTCGAAAGCGTGTCAGGGTCAGTTCTTCGGTCAGGGGCGGCTCAATCGGCCGGCCACGAAGAACCCACGCCAGAAACCGCGCCGAGTACCGCCAACTGCGCTCACCATAACCACCGCCGAGAAGGACGACCATCGGGATCGGTTTCGGTCGGCGCCGAAACAACCTGAAGACGAACTGGTCTCGGCTCAACATACCTTCGGCCGAGAGATCCCAATTCCCCAATGGGTCATCCGCTGTGGCATCGGTCCCCGCGATGTAAAACACCATCTCCGGCTCATAACTCTCAACCACCGGCGGCAGGGTCTTCACGAGCGTACCCAGAAGTTGTTCGTCCTCAACACCGCCTCCAAGGGCAATGGACGTCGACTCCGCGACTTCGGTCTCACCCCAGTGCTCGTTGTGTATGGAGTATGTGTGAACCGAAGGGTCGTGGGCGAAGATGCTCCGAGTACCGTTGCCGTCATGCATGTCCAGATCAACGATCAGAACGGGCCCCCCAAAACCGTGGGTCCGCAACCTGGCAACGGCAACGGCTATGTCGTTGAATACGCAAAACGCCATGCCCGAATCCCGATGGGCGTGGTGCAAACCGCCACCGAGATTGACGACAACGCCGCGCCCCCGCCGAGCCAACCGTGACGCCTGAAGCGTGCCACCCGCCATCAATCTTTGCGAACCGACGACCTTCTGGGCAGAGTGGTCGTCGACCGGAACACCAAGAATTCGAAGCAGGGTTTCGGTACGCTGCACCGCGTCGAGGTAATCGGCGGTATGAACTCTCAAGAGATTCCGTATGGAAGCCGCCTTGGGATCAACCAAATCATTCTAATCAATCAACCCCTCTTCGCTC